>CACZSG010000076.1 GCA_902783665.1 uncultured Lachnospiraceae bacterium
CCCGGAATACATCCGTCTGTGTTCCTATCTCTCACAGAACCTGAAGAAGGGAGCGAAAGGCCTGCAGGATTTCCTGGAAACAGAAGCTGAGAATGCGGAGACCCTCCGCAGAAATCAGGCCCGGAAGCTGGGGGAACAGGCGGGCACCAGGCTGTTGCTGCCGATGGTGCTTATGCTCGGAATTGTACTGGCTGTTTTGATGGTGCCTGCATTTATGACGATGTAAGGACCCGCTGCCGGTTCCTGTTCCAGAGCAGCCAGGAGAGGGGGAGGCACAGTCCTTCCGCCAGGATGAAAGCCAGCCAGATCAGCGGCAGCTGATGGAAGGTACGAAGAACCGCGGCCAGCAGGACCGGAAGGACAGCCTGGCGCAGTGTGGCCAGGACCATGGCCGGCGTGGCCAGGGACAGCCCCTGCAGTGCGGATGCCGTGACCAGATTCGGAATGGACACCAGCCATGCGAGGGCAAGCAGCCGTACGGCAGGAATGCCGATCCGCATCATGTTGTCAGAGGCGTTGAACAGCCGCAGCACCATGGAAGGCGCTGCCTCCAGGACCAGCAGGAACGGGGCATAGAAAACAAAGGAGAAGAACAGCGCAAAGCGTATGGATTCATGGACACGGTCCGCCTTTTTCGCCCCGTAATTATAGGCAACAATAGGGATCAGGCCGTTGTCGATCCCATGCACGCCAACCGTGCAGAGGCCCATCATACGGGCGCAGACACCGTAAACGGCAACCGCTGTGGATGAAAAAGCGAGCAGAATGGAATTCATGGCCACCGTCACAAAAGAGGTGAGCACCTGGACCATGGTGGACGGGATGCCTACCTTCAGGATAGTGCCGGCACTTTTCAGGTCGGGATGCAGGGTAAAGGAGAATGGGATCTCCCGGTTCCACCGGCGGTTAATGGCAATTCCTGCAAACATACCCATAAACTGCCCGATCACCGTGGCGATGGCAGCGCCCCGGGTCCCCATGTGGAACCCGAAGATGAAAACAGGATCCAGGATCAGGTTTGTGAGGGAAGCGGCGGAAAGCGTAAACAGGAACAGATGCGATTTCCCGCTGGCGATCACAAAACGGTCGAAGACCCACTGGCCCATCTGTCCGAGGGAGAACAGCATGCAGATGCGCAGATAATCCCTGCCATAGGCGGCTATGGCTTCATTGCCGCCGCTCTGCCAGTCGAAGTACCAGTGAAGCCCCGCAAAGCAGGCGATACAGATCAGCGCCCAGGAACACACAGCCAGAAAGATGGCTGCCTCCGCTGTTTTCCTGACTTCCTGCGGCTTTTTTTCGCCCAGCGCTTTGCTGATGGCGGCATTCAGACCGACCGCATTTCCAAAACCGAGGGCGGAGACCAGCACCTGTACAGGCGCTGCAAGGGAGAGGGCGGTAAGCGCGTCCTCCGCAACGCGGGAGACAAAGACTGAATCCACAAAATTGTAGAGGGAATTGATCAGAAGGCTCAGCATCAGCGGGATGCCGGTCGAAAGGACCAGCCTGCTCATTTTTTCTGTGCCCATACGGTTTTCCATGTCCGGTTCCTCCTTTTTCGTCCGTGGTCCGATGAGAAAATGATATAAGAATTTCTTTATTCCGTCCATCATAAAAATACAGAAAAACAAGCTGAAAATATTTATCATATAAAAATAAAAACCAGGAGAGGAGGACCCTCTCCCGGTTTTTTGGAGGAACAATATTACTGGGCTTTCCACTCTTCATACTGCCGTGAAACTTCTGCCAGCACATCCTGATAGCCGGCTGCGTCCAGCTCACTGCGGAAGGTTTCCAGTGTGGATTCCAGATCTGCCGTGCTTGTACCGCCTTCTTCCATCACGTATCCGTACTGATCATACAGGCTGGTGCAGGCTGCCCACTCGGCCTGTACCGGTGTGAAGTCGAAGCGGAATCCGTTGGCGATGGATTCTTCGGAGGTCGTGTTGAACTGTTCGTACAGTTCCACCTTGTTTTCAGGCTCACCCGCTTCCAGGGAGATCGTGGCTACAGAACCGGATTCCCAGGAACTGTGGTCGTAGAGACCGCCCTTCTTCACAACATATCCGTCTTCCAGATCATAGTCGGTGCCTTCGATACCGAAGGTGAAGAGGTCTGCCAGTTTGGAATCGGTGTACATCAGTCCAAGGAAGTCCACGCAGGCCTGTGCCTGTTCCGGTGTGCTTGCGGAGGAAACCGCGAAGCAGGACCCAAGTGTGCTGGAAGAGTTCAGATAGTTCTTGGTCATGCGGATGACATCGCAGTCCTGTCCGTAGGTACCGTCTGCCTCGTCATTTACGGGCACATCCCACCATGCGGCAAAGCCCCAGTCGGTGGTGTTGATGACTGTATCCGGGATGGTCTTGGTCGCTTCTTCTTCACTGATGTAGCCCTTTTCGCCCCAGTCGCTCATCATCATCAGGAAGTCCTTGTACTCCGGAAGAGACAGGCAGTCCACCACTTCATTGGTTTCGCGGTCCACGGCGATCATGGTGCTGGAAAGAATGAAATCGAAATCATCAATGTAGTATTTGCTGAAGAAAGGCATCATCTGAAGGAGGAGCGGATATTTTACGCCGTCTTCCTTCATCTGGGCAAGCATCGGCTCCAGATCTTTCAGCTCTTTGACAGTGGAAAGGTCCCAGCCGTATTTTTCGGCCTTTTCAACCGGATAGACCAGGTCGTAGCCTTCGGAGGATTCCTTGTAGCAGGATACAAAGTAATCTCTGCCGTCATACTTGCAGGAGTTCCATACAGCTTCGGGCATGGAATCGTAAAGAGCGGAGCCCGGAAGGAGATCTGTCAGGTCGTAGACAGCGTTCTGCGCAACCAGGTTGTCGGTGTTGATCGCACCCATCCAGTTGGCTGTCCAGAAGAGGTTTGCCTCTCCGTTGGCAACGGCCAGGTTGGTCTTGTTGTCGTATTCGCCCTGTCCGATATCCGTCAGACGGACTTCAACGTTGATCTTGTCACTGATGTACTCGTTGATGGCATCTTCAATGGCCATGACTTCTGAAGAATCAGCAGAGGCAATGTTGAAGGTGCAGTGATAAATGTTGATGAGGGTCTTTTCGCCTGCGGATTCCGCCATTGCGGTCTGGGCGAAGGCTCCGAGCGTCATCGCTGCAGCAAGGGCTGCACTGATCACTTTTCTGTTCATAGATGTCCTCCTTTTCCGTGAATTCTGATTCACGTTTCTGATACTGTTTTCTGGCGGTCGGAAATGAAAAGCCGGAAGTAAAACGTCTTCCGGTCCTTGTATTTCCCCTGAGCCGTCTGTGTAAATAATTATAGTTGAAATGAAATCCTCTTTTCAATCGGCAGTGGGGATACTGGAATTTGAATCATCGGAGCAGGGCAACATGTACAATTGAACGACAGAAACAAGGGAGATAAAAGGTAAAAATGCACAAGCGCCTGAAAGTGCTTTCAGATAATAACCGCTTCTTGCGAAACAGGTAAAACCGTGACATGATGATAATGAGCGGAAAACAACATTTCACGTCGAAAACGGCGGCCGGCAGATTCCCTGACGGACCGGCAGCACCTTCGCAGTTATTCAGTTTGAGGTACGCAGATGAAAACGTTGAAAAAAATATGGAAGCACCGGGCACATGTGGTTATGGCCCTGCCGGCGCTGGTGCTTCTGATCGTGTTTGATTATGTGCCGATGGGCGGCCTGATCCTGGCCTTCAAGAAATTCGATTACCGAAGCGGTATCTGGGGAAGCCCCTGGAACGGACTGGAGAATTTCCGTTTCCTGATCGCATCGAAATCGATCTTCCTGAACATTACGAAAAATACGCTGATGTATTACGTCATCTTCACGGCCCTGGGCATGTTCCTGGAGATCGTGCTGGCGATCGCACTGGACCAGCTGGTATTCAAGCGGGCCGGAAAGTGGATGGAGGCAGTCCTTATCATACCTGTCTTTATCTCATATACGGCAGTTCAGTTCATTGTCTACGCCTTTTTAAGCAGTGACACCGGCATGCTGAACCATCTGCTGGGGAAGTCGGTCAGGTGGTATTCAAATCCGGCATACTGGCCGGCCATCCTGACTATTGTGAAAATATGGAACGGTACGGGATACGGAGCCATCCTGTATATGTCCGTGCTGGCAGGCATCGATCCGCAGCTGTATGAGTCGGCGCAGATCGACGGGGCAGGAAAATGGCAGCAGATCCAGCATATCACACTGCCCTCCCTGGTCCCCATGATCACCGTGATGCTGCTGCTCTCGGTGGGCGGCATCATGCACTCTGACACGGGCCTGTTCTATCAGGTGACCAGGAACAGCGGCGCTCTTTACGAGACGACCCAGGTCATTGACGCCTATATTCTGAATGCTATTTTCCAGAATTCCAATTTCGGGTTTACTGCGGCAGCCTCCTTCTTCCAGTCGGTTGTGGGTACGGTGCTGATCCTCATATCCAACGGGATCGTGAGGAAGCTGCATCCTGAAAATGCATTGTTCTGACAGGAGGTGAAGCAATTGAAAGACATGTCAAAATCTTCCGCGCAGCTGCGCCGGCATAAGAAGATCCCGCCGGGACAGATCGTACTTCTGCTGATCCTTCTGGCTGTGACTATGATCACCGCTGTTCCTATTCTGCTGGTATTTACATCCGCCTTTTCGGATGAGCAGACCCTGGCGAGAAACGGCTTCAGCCTTCTGCCCGAAGTCTGGTCGCTGAGCGGCTTCCAGGCAGTGCTCCGGTATGGGAAACAGCTTTTCACCTCCTACGGCGTGACCATCTTCATCACGGTGACGGGGACAGTGGCAGGCCTTCTGATCATGAGCATGTTTGCCTATTCGCTGACCATCCGGGATTTTCCCCTGCGGGGACTGTTCACGCTGATCCTGCTGGTCCCCATGCTGTTCAGCGGAGGACAGCTGTCCATGTATGTCATCTACACGTCGGTCTACCACATGAAGGACAGCCTGCTGCTTCTGATCCTGCCCATCTGTGTGCAGACCATGTACGTGATCATTCTGAGGACTTACATCGCGGGCAGCATTCCGGAAGAACTGATGGATTCCGCCCGCATAGACGGCGCGGGAGAATACCGGACCTTTTTCCAGATTGTTTTCCCGCTGATGAAACCGGCACTGGCGGCTGTGGGGTTCATGATGGCCACCATGTACTGGAATGACTGGCAGAACGCCCTTCTGTTCATTGACAGCGACCGGAAGAAGCCGCTTCAGCTGCTGCTGATCAATATCCAGAAAAGTATTGAAGCACTGCTTTCAAACCGGAACATCCCACCGGCAGCGCTGGCTGCCATGCAGGGCAGAGTTCCGCAGTATTCCGCCACCATGGCCACTGTGGTGGTGGTGATCGGGCCGATCATGATCGCGTATCCCTTCTTCCAGAAGTATTTCATTAAGGGCCTTATGATCGGGTCTGTAAAGGGGTGAGGAGACCAACATGTGTAGAATTGCAGAGAATATGAAAGGAAGACTGATCGTGTCCTGCCAGGCGCTCTCGCAGGAACCGCTGCACTCTTCCTTTATCATGGGAAGAATGGCCAGAGCAGCCATGGAAGGAGGCGCGGGCGGGATCCGCGCGAATACGCCGGAGGATATCGCAGAGATCCGCAGAAACGTTCCGCTGCCGGTCATCGGGATCATCAAAAAGGATTATCCGGATTCTGAGATCTACATCACACCGACCATGACGGAGGTGGATGCCCTGATGCAGATGGGAGAAGACCGGCCGGATATTATAGCGCTGGATGCCACGGACCGGGCAAGGCCCGGAGGCCGGAGCCTGGACAGCTTCTATTCGGAGATTCGCGGAAAGTATCCCGGACAGCTGCTGATGGCCGACTGCTCCTGCGTGGAGGAGGCGCTGCACGCGGACGCACTGGGCTTTGACTTCATCGGGACCACGCTGGTGGGATATACGCCCTATACTAATCAGCTTCATATCGAGGATGGAAATTTTGCTATTATCCGGGAGATTCTGGACCATGTGCAGCATCCGGTGATCGCGGAAGGAAACATTGATTCCCCGGAAAAAGCACAGGAAGTGATGCGAATGGGGTGTTTTGCCGTGGTGGTGGGAGGCGCCATCACAAGGCCGCAGCTGATCACCAGAAAATTCGCTGCTGCCGTGGACGGGGCAAGGCAGAATTCCTGACAGGTGTATGCTGTTCTGTGCTATACTTGGAGCATAGTCGAGAACATGAAAGAAAGGAACACGCCCCGTCAATGAACAGCAAAAACGACGATTTTATCCGGAATATGACAAAAGAGAGCATCCGGCGCGCGCTGCCGGAGATGACACCCGTGGAAAAGAATGCGGCAGCTTTTTTTCTGGAGAACATGAAGCAGCAGGATTATGCTTCAAGAACGATCTCCCGGAAACTGTTTCTGTCAGAGGCCACGCTGTCCCGTTTTGCGAAAAAATGCGGGTACCGCGGATACAGGGAATTCATCTATTCCTACGAAAAAGACCTTGATGCGGAACTCGCGACAGCAGGGCAGAAATATGAACAGAACCTTTCCGTAATCTCCCGCCGTGTGGAGGCCAGCTACCAGCAGCTGCTGACGGAAAGCATGCGGCAGATCCAGGTGGAAGAGCTTCAGCGGGTGGCCGGGCTTCTGAACACGGCCCGCCGCGTGAAGGTGGTGGGGCAGGGCAGCTCCGGATTTGCGGCCAGGGAATTTCAGCTGAGATTCATGAGGATCGGCCTTGAGGTGGAAGCCATCACCGATTCCCAGGTGATCTCCATGAGCGCGGCCATCGCGGATGAAGGGACCCTTTTCATGGGGATCACGCTTTCCGGCCACACCAGAGTCATCACGGATTCTCTCGCGCTGGCAAAAAGCAGAGGGGCGCGGACTGTGCTGTTCACTGCCTCCGGACGCCCGACACTGAAGAATTGCTGCGATGAGCTGGTCCGGCTGTCATCTCTCAAGAATCTGGACACAGGCATGCGGATCTCCCCGCAGTTCCCTGTCCTGGTCATCTTTGATATTCTGTACTCATATTATTACGCTAACGATCCCAGATTCAAGGAACAGAAACTGCAGGCAACCCTTTCCGCGATACAGGAGGAGCGAGATGAAAATGACTGAAAATGAACGATACACACCGGAACTGGGCGTGATGGTGGACTGCTCCAGAGGCGCCGTCCTTTCTCTGCCTGCCCTGAAACAGCTGATCCGGCTTTGTTCGAAGATGGGGTACAGCTTTATCGGGCTTTACGTGGAAGACACGATTGAAATAAAAGGGGAACCTTATTTCGGTTATCAGAGAGGCCGGTACAGCGCCCGGGAGATCCGTGAGGCGGACGCGTACGCGGCTGATTTTCATATGGAGCTGAGGCCGTATATCCAGACGCTGGCGCATCTGAACCAGATCACGGACTACGCGGACTATGAAGAATGCGTGGATACCGGGGATATTCTGCTGGCCGGGAACGAAAGGACCCTGCAGCTGCTGGACCGGCTGCTGGAAACCGTTTCCTCCTGCTTCCGGTCCCGGAAGGTCAACATCGGCATGGATGAAGCGCATATGGTCGGCCTCGGGAAATATCTGGATCAGCACGGATACTGCGACAGGGTCAGCATTCTGCTGAGTCATCTGGATGATGTGACCGCGCTCTGCAGAAAACACGGCCTTATGCCCCAGATGTGGAGCGACATGTTTTTCCGGCTGCTTTCACACGGGGAATACTATCAGGTGGAGAACCTGCAGCAGGAAGCAGGACGGATCCGGGTCCCGGAGGGACTGTCTTTATGCTACTGGGACTATTACAGCACGGATGAGGACCATTACCGGAAGATGCTTCAGGCCCACCATCTGCTGACAGAGGATACGGCGTTTGCCGGCGGCGCGTGGCGCTGGATGGGATTTACCCCGTACAACCGGTACAGCATCCGGGCAACAGACGCGGCCCTGGCAGCCTGCAAAGAGGAAAAAGTTTCCTCCATCGTGATGACCATGTGGGCGGATGACGGGGGAGAATGCAGCGTCTTTTCACTTCTTCCCACACTGTTCCTGGCTGCGGCGCGCTGCAGGGTATGCCCGGAGATACCCGCTGGGGAAGAGGCGGAGCAGAAGATGCCGGGACAGCCGTTTACCAGGACGGAATCGGAAGCGTTCCGCCGCCTGACGGGATACGGCCTGGAAGAATTTCTGCTGCTGGATGACGGGAACCCGTTTGCCGATGAGGAGAATGCGAGGAACAACCTTTCCAAGATCCTGCTCTATAACGACCCGCTGCTGGGCCTGTTTGACGGCGCCGCGGACGCGGAGGGCATGCGGGAAATGAAGGCCTGGTTCGCGGCTGCTCAGAATAAACTGGAGAAGGTCCTTCCGGAGGAGATCGGGGAAGAAGATCTGCCGAAAGAAACGCCGGACACCTGCGGCCGTCCGCTGGACTACCTGTTCCGGACCCAGGCCGCGCTGTGCGGATTTCTGGCGCAGAAGGCGGATTTCGGCATAAGGCTCCGCAGAGCATACAAAGAAAAGAACAGCGATGCGCTGACCGCGATAGCGGAAAAAGAGATCCCGGAGCTGCTGGAGAAACTGGAAAGGTTCTATCGGGCCTTCCGTTCCCAGTGGATGAAAGAGAACAAGCCCTTCGGACTGGAAGTGCACACCATCCGGATGGGAGGCGCCCGGCAGCGCCTGGAGGATATCCGGGACCGGCTGCGGAGCCTGCTCGAAGGAGAGATTTCCCGGATCGACGAGCTGGAGCAGGAGATCCTGCCGCCGGGATATGTGTTTGATACAAAGGAACTGAAGAACCTGGAGTGGAACCGGTACGAAAAGATCGTTACATCGTCGAGGCTGACATGGTAGTAAGGAAAACAGAAGAGATCAGAAGTACAGAAATCGGGAAAAAACCGGAAGACGGAAGAAACAGAGGAGACAGGGAGAAGACCGTGATCGCGCTGCTGCCGCTGGACGAGCGTCCCTGCAACCGTTTCTTTCCATCCAGACTGTTTGAGGACCCGGATACGGAGATCCTGATCCCGGAACAGGCGGGCGAAAAGAAAAAACCGGCGGATCCTTCCGCCATCAGGGCCTTTCTGGAGGAAGCAGCCGGGAAGGCTGATGCCCTTGTGCTTTCCATGGACATGCTGCTATACGGCGGCCTTCTTCCGTCCAGGATCCATCACCTGAAAAAAGAGGAGCTGGAGAGAAGGCTGAACATCCTGAGAGAGATCCGGAAAGAGCATCCTCAGCTGATGATCAGCGCCTTTCACTGTATCATGCGCTGCCCGGACTATTCCAGCGGTGAGGAAGAACCGGAGTATTATGAATGGTACGGGAAGCAGATCCGTGATTACGGCGCTGCCCTTCACAAGGTGAGAAAAGGTCTTCCCGGGGAGGCGGAGGCAGACCGGCTGAAGCAGGAGATCCCCGGGCTGATCCTGCAGGATTACACGAACCGTCGGGAACTGAACCTGCAGATGAATCTTGAGACACTTCGCCTTGCGGCGGAGGGAGTCCTGGATGACCTGGTGATCCCCCAGGACGACTGTTCCGTGTACGGATATTCCGCCATGGACAGAGAAGAGGTCTCAAAGGAGATCGAACGGCTGGGCCTCAAAGAGCAGGTGCGTACCTATCCGGGCGCCGATGAGGCTGCATTGACCCTGATCTCCAGAATTCTCTGCCGAAGAGCCGCGAAGACACCTGCCTGCCATGTGCAGTATATCAGCAGCATCTCGAAGACACTGGTACCGCTGTACGAGGGACAGCCACTGGCGCAGACCGTCCAGGCCCATCTGGAAAGCGCGGGCTGCCGCCTCGCGGAGTCTTTGGAGACGGCGGATTTTGTGCTGGCGCTTACAGGACCGACCACGGACATGCTGGAGTCGGAGGAGCAGTTCTCCGCGAAATGCGCGGACCCGTCGGAACGTGATCTTCCGGCCATGGTCTCATTCATGAAGGAATGCGTCCGGTCGGATATGCCTGTGACCATCGGGGACAATGCCTACGCCAACGGCGGCGACATGGAACTGATCCGCCTTATGGACCGGGAAGGCTTTCTGGCGTCCGTGGCCGGGTACGCAGGCTGGAATACAAACGCGAACACGCTGGGAACAGCCATCGCCCAGGGCGTGAGAGCCGTGCTTAGAAAGAGGGACGGTAAACCGGGCGTCCCGGACCGTGATGAAAAGGGGAAAAAGTTCCTCGCGGAGAGATACGTGGAAGATGCCGGCTACTGTGCCGTTGTCCGGAAGGCGGCGATGGACCTGACGGAGGAAAAGGGCTTGTCCGTCCAGGACATCAGTCCGGTCAGGGAAGAGATGACCGCATATATCAGGGAAGGCCTGCAGCGTTTCCTGCAGGAGGAAATGAAAAGCTTTTCCGGAAGATACGAACTGGACAATGTCTCACTCCCCTGGGACCGGCTGTTTGAAGCGGATATAACGGTATCCGCAAAGAACGGGGAAAAACCCGAAGAGAAAAATCCCGTGATCTGCATCGACCTGGGTGGAACGGCCATCAAATACGGGATCCTGGAGCAGGAGTCCGGCGCGCTGACCTGCATCGGGGAGAGACCAACGCCGGTCGGGCGCGCTGCCATCCTTGACGCGCTGTGCGGGATCGCGAAGGAACTTCAGGGAGAAAAACCGGAGGCGGAAGCGGTCTGTATCTCCTCCGCGGGCATTATAGATTCCGGATCGGGCATCGTGCTGGAGGCCAATGAGGACCTGATGCCGGACTTTACAGGAACGCCCATCGCGGAGACTGTTTCGCGCCGGACAAGTCTGCCGGTGCATGTGGAAAATGATGTGAACTGCGCGGCTTTGGCGGAATTTCACGAAGGTGCCGCAAAGGGAGCCGAAAGCAGCCTGACGCTGACTGTGGGCACCGGGATCGGTGGAGCGCTGATCAGCGGCGGCAGGCTTTGGAAAGGCCATACTTTCAGCGCCGGGGAGGTAGGCTACATTCACATGGAGGGCGGCACGTTCGAAGAACTTGGCGCAACCTCGGCCCTTGTGGCCGCCGTGGCGTCGCGAACAGGCGAACCCGCGGACACACTCAACGGAAAAATAGTCTTTGCCCGTGCGCAGCAGGGAGATTTAGTCTGCAGGGAAGAGATCCGGCGTATGTGTGATATTCTGGCAAAGGGCATTGCCAATCTGTGCTTTGCGTTCAACCCGGAGGTGGTAGTGCTGGGAGGCGGTATCAGTGCCCAGGAACAGGTGCTGCGCCCGCTCCTGGAAGAAGGGCTGGATCGCTGTCTGATCCCCGCGATCCGCCGGGAGACCAGGCTGAGTTTCGCTTCCTGCGGCAACCGGGCCGGCATGCGCGGGGCGTGGTATGCCTGGAAAGAAAGCCTGACAGCGGAGAAAGGAAAGACCTGCCTATGAAGGATGAAATGGAAAAGATACCGGGCTGCGCACCGGAACTGGCCGGGGTAAGCAGGCTGCTGGAGGAGATCCGTATGCCGGAGGAAATGGGAGAAGCCGTCCTGCGCTGCCTGGGCAGGACCGCCGGGCCGGCTCCGGACGGGAGCACCGCTGAGGCAGACCAGCCTGTCTCTGACAGGAAACCAGAGGAAGAACCGTTTGAAGGTACGGCTGACCTTTCCTCCCATCTGCTTCAGGCAGTCAGGAACCGGGAGAGCGGTCCCTGGAAAGGTCTTCCGGAGCAGATCTTCCTTGACACCATGGGGTGTTTTTCCCGGTTTGTCAGGGAACATCACCGTTCCTACGGGACCTGGGGGTTCGACCGTGGATTCTGGACCACCCGTCAGGCAGAGGCACAGCTGTTCCGGATCGGACAGCTGGAGTATGAACTGGCAGAGGAAAACGGGGAAAAGCAGCTGCAGCTGCACATCCCGTCAGACGCGCTTCTGGAGACGGATCTGCTGAACAAATCTGTCGGGGAGGCCCGGGAGTTCCTGAAACAATGGCGGCCGGAATGGAAAGACCTGCCGCTGCAGCTGGAATCCTGGC
>CACZSG010000077.1 GCA_902783665.1 uncultured Lachnospiraceae bacterium
GACGGGGATAACCTGTATGTAAAGGATGGCGTTATGATTTCTGAGGATGAGGTGTATCAGGAGCTTTATGGGGTGCATGATTCATAATACGATCATGGGCACAATCTTTCATTGTAAACACCCCATTACGAAACAGTTACACCCGTAACATTTCCGTAATGAGATCTGCCCCCACCCCTATTAAAGCCCAAGCCGTACAAACTGTTCTGCCGGAGAATCAGCCTGCCTCATCGCCTGTCTCATTTTTTCACACATCATTTCCTCAATCTGTGCATCCTGCAGCGGATGCTGCTGCAGGTAATCTGTCTTCAGATCATACAACTCATTTTGGGCAACAAATGATATCGGACCGGATATGTCCACTTCCTTGCTGACCGGAATCCGGTAAACCGGGTAGTTTGTATAGGGAAGAAAACGTCCCATTTCCATGTTATCCGCGTATTCTTCCCCATAATAACGCCAAATTGTAGTAGGCAGGCTGCAATAGACATTCAGAGGTTTGTTTTCCAGACTGGCCGGGCCTCTGAAGTAAGTATACCTTCCGTCAAAAAGGTTTACTGCCCTCCCAAACCAGCCATACAGGGCGTAATCTCTTCTCAGAGAAGGTTCTTCTATCTGTCGCAAAACAGAATGTCCTTGCACCCGGTCGGGCACTTCTGCTCCGAAATGTTCCAGAATCGTAGGCATCAGATCAATATTCTGAGTTATGAAATCTTCCCTTGTTCCTGCACGCCTGCCATCTGGCAGCTTAATAAACAGTGGAATATGGGCAAGCTCATTATAAGCATGCATCAGGTTTTTTCCAGTAAACCCATGCTCACCCAGCAGATGCCCATGGTCCGTTGTAAGAATGATCATTGTATCGTCATACAGATTATTATCCTTCAGTGACTGAAGAAAATAGCCTAACCATTTGTCAGCCATGGACAGTGTTGCCAGATAGCAATTATTCAGTCTTTCCACTGCCTCCGGCGGTTCTGTGACAGGAGCATAGGATGACCAGTTAAATTCAGGGCCATCATATGGGGGCTCTCCATATAGATCATGAAACTCCTGAGGTGCATCAAAGGGTTCATGGGGATCAAAGGATTCTACCTGCAGGAAGAAATTGTCCGCACCTGCATTTTCCTGTGCCCATTTTGCTGCCGTGCGGAATGTTTTTGGCGAAGGATACTCTGCATCGGAAGTAAATCTCTCCTTATTTGCCAGATATTGGGGGGATTTTTTCCCATAACTGTCAGGATCTGTTACAGGTTTTTTTACACGGGAGATCCACGCATCAAACTCCTGCCCACGCTCATACTGCCAGGTATCAAACATATATGTATAGTTTTCCCCGCCAATCTCAAAGTAGTGGGTATGATCGGTGACAATATGTGTGCAGATTCCTTCCTTCCGAAGCAGCATAGGAAAAGTAATGTCAAATGCTTCAACAGGACCCCAGCCTCTCTCCAGAAACCCCAAGCGTCCCGTCCATAAGTCTCTTCTGGCCGGCATACAAGGTGCAGAACCAATGTAGTGATTATCAAAACGAATACAGTCTTTCACAAACACGTCCAAATTGGGGGTAATTCCCCTTGCATCAGGGTTATATGCCTTCAATGCCCTGCGGTTCAGACTGTCCATCAATATAAGAACACAACGCATTTTTTCTCCTTCCAGATCTTTCATTAAGCCTTTATCCCTGTAGTCGTAATGCCCTCTATAAAATACTGTTGCAGGAAAGCATAAAGTAACAACACCGGCAATGTTATCAGGACAGTAGCTGCCATGAGTAGATGCCATTGTGTATTGAATTCTGTTTTAAACACCGAAAGGGCCAGTTGAACGGTCCACTTATCACGGCTTGTCGTAATGATCAGAGGCCATGTATATTCATTCCATGTGGATGTGGTTTTCAGTACGATCATTGTTGCGAATACAGGCTTACTCAACGGAATGTATATTCTGAAGAAAGCTCCAAGTCTTCCAAGCCCATCTACTTTTGCAGCATCGTCCAAAGCCGTTGGAAAATTCATAAAAAACTGCCTGAACATAAATACACCAAAGGCTCCTGCCAGATTCGGAGCCAGAATGCCAAGCCATGTATTGATCAGTCCCGTACCACCCTGTCCTAATATATTGTTTCCTCCCGCCAGCGGGAAATATCGCATCACCACGTAATTTGGCAGCATAGTCACCTGGATGGGAATCAACATCCCTGTCAGCGCAAGAAAAAACAGTTGATCTCTTCCTTTAAAACGCATTCTGGCAAAAGCAAAACCTGCCAGTGAATTGATAGTCAGACTGGAAACCACAGCAAGACTCGTGATGAGAAGACTGTTTCTAAAAAAAATACTCCAGGTCGAAGATGTCATTGCCTCCTTGTAGTTACTCCACTGGAATACTTCCGGAAACAGCTGAAAAGAAGCACTTCTTATTTCCGAAGGTGCTTTCAGCGAAGTAAAAAACATGATAATAAAAGGAATCAGTATGACAACTGCGGCAGCTGCCATCAGGACAAAATAAATAATTTTCGTCATCAGCGAAAGATGGTTTAGAGAGTGTTTCATAACATTTCCTCATCCAATGTCTAGATCCTGTCCCTGATTTCCGTAACGGAAATTCAACAGCATAAATACCAGTACAATAAGGAACAGAAAAATGGACTGTGCTGCCCCATAACCCATTTTATATTCCGTAAAAGAACGTGTGTAAATCTGGTGGACTACCGTTGTGGTTGCGTTCATCGGCCCTCCACCTGTCATGATATTGACTTGCTCAAACACATTAAAGGCATTTACTGTTCCGGTAATCAGCAGAAAGAATAGAACGGGACGCAGCATTGGGATTGTAATGCTGCGAAGCTGTTGAAATTTCCCGGCACCGTCCATGGTTGCCGCTTCATAAAGGTAAGCCGGAATACCTGTTAATCCGGCCAGAAGCACTGTCATATAGTAGCCCAGGTTCTTCCAGATTCCCATAAAGATAATGCAAGGAAGCGCAAGTCTTTCATCATACAGCCAGTTCTGAGCCGGGATTCCAAACAATGACAAAACATAATTGAAAAGTCCCTGAGATGGTTCAAACAACCACAGCCAGACCATGGAAATTGCGACCATTGATGTGACATAAGGTACGTAATACAGTGTGCGGAACACCCCTTTTGCCCAAATATCTTTTCTGTTTAGAGCCAGTGCCGAGGCCAGACCTAGCACCAGGGTAATGAGCACAGTCCAGATTACGTAAATCAATGTATTCTCCAGAGATTTTACAAAATATGTATCCCGGAAAAGCTTGGTATAATTAGATATCCCTACAAATTCAAACGATCGAAGATTAAAATTCGTAAAGCTGAGGATCAGATTGATCAGAATCGGCAGAAATACAAAAACCAGGAAAAACAAGTAATAAGGGGCAATCAGCAGATAACCCAGGCGTTCCTGGTCGGCAGAATACTTTCGTTTTCTCATGCTTCTCCTTTTCCCTGAGCACGTCCGGTAAAACTGTCTTGGGCTGCCAGACAGAAA
>CACZSG010000078.1 GCA_902783665.1 uncultured Lachnospiraceae bacterium
AGGCTGATGAAGGGACGGGTGCTGTCCCCCTTGCTTCGCAGGATGGCGGAACCGAAATTGTACAGCATGATGGCCGGCATGCCCAGGAAGTAGATGCGCAGGTACAGCACGGCCAGGTTCATGACGTCCTCCGGCGCGCCCATCAGGTGCAGCAGGGGGTGTGCCACAAAAATACCTGCGACCAGCAGAAATCCGCCGGAGGCCAGGGCCATGGCAATGACTGTGTGAACCGCGTCGCTGATCTTGTCACGGCGTCCCTGCCCCAGCAGGTTGGCGATCACCACGTTCGCGCCGACAGAGAGCCCCAGGAAAAGGTTGACCATCAGGCTGATGACGGAGGCGTTGCTGCCCACGGCCGCCATGGCCTGGGCATTCGAGAAACGGCCGACAACGGCAAGGTCTGCGGCATTGAACAGCTGCTGCAGCATGCCGCTGACCGCCAGAGGCAGGGCAAACAAGACCATTTTTTTCGCCAGAGGGCCGTGGATCATGTCCAGGTCTTTGCGGCGGGTATGCAGATGAAGAATGTTCATGGGAATTCTCCTTCGTAATTATATGTAGGTGAGTCAGAGGGACGTTCACCAGTGACTCACCGGCAAGATCCGCAGGCGTGCGGATTCTGAATTGTCTGGTTATTATAGCGTAAAAACAGGAGTGGGACAAGGGGACGTTCGCCTCTGTCCCACTTAAATATCGAAGCGGACCGCAGGTCCGGAGATTGAGTGGGACAGAGGCGAACGTCCCCTTGTCCCACTTACTCATTTACTTCATAAAAATTGAAAGTAAAGACAACTTTTATACAAATGCCATGAAATAAAGAAAATACTGTTGAATATTTATAAAAACAGTGGTAAATTCAGGGTGTAGTGAACGAATACGCCAAACCTTTCAGCGCGGTCCCCTGTTTTTCACCTATACATGCACGAAAAACGGCGGTTGATCGAAAAATATTTAACAAATCAGCTAAAGCAAATTTGCTGCTGATTCCGGTGTATTCTTCAAAAAATCTGTACCAACGATTCTGTTTGGGAAAAAGGAGGTTATCTGATGAAGAAGAAACTGTTAGGATTGTTACTTGGAGGAGCTTTAATTGTAACTGGTGCTGCAAGCGTATTTGCAGATGAGATCGACATGAACGAAGACGGTACCATCAATAACCCGGAAGCGGTTGAGGTACAGGAAGGTGACCTTTCCTTCTGGTCTCTGTTCACAGGCGGCGACGGCGAATGGTTCGGACAGATCGCGGACGACTACAATGCAGGCTCACCGAAGAACCCCGTAGAAGTTATCACACTGGTATGGGCTGACTACTATACAAAACTGCAGACAGCCGTAGCTACAGGAAACGGCCCGGACATCGGCGTATCCCATGTTTCAAAACTGTATGAACTGGCTCAGACGGGCGTGGCCCTTCCGATCAACGATTATCTGGATGAACTGGGCATCGACCTGGCGGACTATTACGAGCAGGAATCCATCGACTCCGTCACCTTCGACGGCGACATCTACGCAATCCCGCTTGATACGCACTGCGAAGTTATGTATTACAACCTGGATCTCCTGGAGCAGGCCGGCATCACCGAAGATGACGTGAAGGCAGTTGCAAGCGCAGACGACTTCAACGCACTTCTTCAGAAATGCAAAGACACGCTTCCGGAAGACATCACTCCGTTGGCTCTGACCAACAGCGGCGACGACCCGTTCCGTATCTGGTATGCAGCATACTTCCAGATGGGCGGCTCTGAATTCGTCAATGAAGATGCTACAGAAGTAACCCTGGACGAGGAAAAAGCACGCGCTGCCATGGAATGGGTAAAGAGCCTGTATGAGAATGGCTACATCCTTCCGGGTATTGATGATCACTCCGCAATCTTCCAGTCCGGCAAGGCTGCATTCGAGTTCGCAGGTACATGGGTAACCGGTACATTCGAGAACACCGAAGGCCTGAACTTCAACGTTGCTGAGTTCCCGAAACTGTTCGGCGATCCGGCATACTGCTGGGCTGACTCCCACACACTTATCCTTCCGGCAAGCGAGAAGCGTACAGAGGATGAGTCTCTTGAAGCTGTAAGATTCATGTTCTCCGCATCCAACGACGGCGGCCTTACATGGTCCGGTTCCGGCCAGATCCCGTCCGCAAAGGCTGCGAACGGCAGTGAAGAGTACAAAGAAAAGAAGGGCTTCAACATCGTAGGCGAGCTTGGACTTGCGAAGTACGCTCCGAGAGCTACCAACTACTACGGCGGCATGAAGGCTGACCTGATCGATGCCCTGAACGGCTACTGGCAGGATGTCACAGATCTGGATGCTTCCTATGATGCAGTTTACGCAGCCATCGAGGACAACCTGGACTGACAGACAACACTCACTAGCTGAACAACCGGAAGGCATGGAGCAGCCGACCGGCAGATGAAAAGCAGGTCGGAGCAGAAATGTCCGGACGGCAGATGTAAAGCCGGATGGCATAGAAATGTCCGGACGGTTAAAATGAAACGCCGGATGGCGAAGGAAATTTGAAAGGGTAATCCCGCATTACCGCAGATGAACATCCGGCGGCTGCCGCGCAGGGGTCTTTAAACCGGCGCGGCAGCCGTTTTAAGCAGAAAAGGGGCTTTTCCCCCTGCCTGCAATGCTTTTGGACTGGAGGGAATCTGATGCACAGTATGAAAAAAAGACAAAGACGGGCGACGGCTACAGCCTTGCTGTTCATCCTGCCTTTCTTTGTATTATTTACCATCTTCACCGTATACCCGATCGTGCAGGGCGTATGGGTCAGCCTGAATAAGTGGTCCATGATGGGCAGACAGAAGTATGTCGGACTGGAAAACTTTGAGAAGCTGTTTTCAGATTCCAAGTTCTGGGCGGCCCTGCAGCACACCTGTATTTTCGTGGTCTTCTGCGCGCCGCTGATCGTGGTGATCTCACTGATCCTGGCGCTGCTGGCCAACCGGCAGGTGAAATATAAAAAGTTCCTGCGGGTCAGCTACTATCTGCCCGGCGTGCTTTCCGTATCGGTGGCGTCGTTCATTTCCATGTACACGTTCGCCCCGTACCGCGGCCTGATCAACGGAATCCTGAAATACTTCAAGATCGTCACCACCGCCAATGAACCGCTTTGGTTCCAGAGCACCGGCATGGCCTGGGTGGTCATCATCGTCATGACCATCTGGTGGACCTGCGGTTTTCCAATGCTGCTCTATCTGGCGGCTTTGCAGGATATTTCAAGAGAAGTCATGGAAGCAGCCGCCGTGGACGGCGCGTCCTCAAGCCAGCAGCTGTTCTACATCACGCTGCCGCTGCTGAAGCCGCAGATCTTCCTGGTAACGCTGCTGCAGATCATCGCCTGCTTCAAGGTGTTCGGCCAGATCCGACTGATCACCGGCGGCGGACCGGCCAGTACTACGCGGCCGCTCATCCAGTATATCTACGAGCAGGCTTTCGACAAGAACAAGCTGGGCTACGCGGCTGCCATGTCGTATGTTCTGTTCGCCATCCTGGTGGTTTGTACTCTTGTACAGCTGCGCCTGAAGAAAGGAGATGACGACAGATGAAGAAAAAAATACATCCCGGCAGTATCGTGCTGATGGTCATCTCCATCCTGATCGCGCTGATCATGCTGATGCCTGTCGTCTGGGCCCTGTTCTGCTCGCTGCAGCACGAGGGACGGCAGATCGTCACCATCTGGGACTGGTTCAAACCGCCCTACACACTGGAAAACTATCCGAATATCATTCACGGTTCCAGTACCTTCCGCTGGTTCACCAACAGTCTGCTGGTCGCCGTGATCACGACGGTGCTTACGGTAGTCGTTTCCACACTGGCTGCCTACGCGCTGGCGAAGATCCCGTTTAAGGGAAGCAAAGTCCTGTACACCTATTTCCTGTTCGGACTGCTGGTTCCCGGCGAGGCGACCATCGTCCCGCTGTTTATCCTGGTCAACAACATGAAGATGATCAACACCTACGCGGGCCTGGTCCTGCCGTCGGTGGCAAGCGCCATGACGCTGATCATCACGGTGAATTTCTTCCAGACCCTGCCGGATGCGCTTCTGGAGGCGGTTCGAATCGACGGCGGAAGTGAATTCACCATCTACACAAGGATCGCGCTGCCGCTTTCCAAGCCGATCATCGCGACGGTCTCGCTGATGAGCTTCATCGGCAGCTGGAACAACTACCTGTGGCCGCTGCTCTGTGTATTTGACGAAAAAATGTTCACCCTTCCCATTGGTATCCCCACGCTGCTGTCTATCGAGCGTCCGGACTACGTCATCCCGATGACGGCGAACCTGGTGGCTTCGCTGCCGATGATCATCCTGTACCTTATCTTCGAACGGCAGATCGTTCAGGGTATTACGATGGAAGGAATCAAAGGTTAACACAAGAAAGGAAGGGTCGGAAAAATGATGATGAAATCATACAGGAAAGATTATCCGAGACCGCAGCTGGTCAGAGACAGCTGGACCAGCCTGAACGGCGCCTGGGATTTCGCTTTTGACGACGCGAAATGCGGAGAGAAGGAAAAATGGTATGAAGTTTTTCCTGCACAGGCACTTCAGATCTGTGTGCCTTTTACCTATGAAACTGTAACAAGCGGCATTGCGGACCCGTCGCATCATGAAACAGTCTGGTATCACAAAGTCCTGGAAAAAGCGGGGAACGAGGGAAAACTTACGCTGCTTCACCTTGAGGGCTGTGATTTTGAAACGGATGTCTGGGTGAACGGAACCCACGTGGGAACACACCGCGGCGGGTATGCTAGATTTTCCTTCGATATCACGGCATATCTGCAGGAGGGGGAAAACCACCTGGTCATCCGGGCCAAAGACTCCATGAGCATTGAGCAGCCCCGAGGCAAGCAACGCTGGCAGAAGGACAATTTCGGCTGCTGGTATGTGCAGACCACCGGAATCTGGAAGACCGTCTGGACCGAGGAAGTTCCGGAGGTTTATCTGGAAGCGTTAAAGGCTACACCGGACATTACGGACGGCTGTATCCGCATGGAATACCTGGTGGCAGGAGACATTGCCGCCAAGGAATATGAGATAGAGACGGAAGTGAGCTTTGCCGGCACCCTGATCGCGAAGAGCAGAAAGCAGGTATGCCGGAAGCTGGTGAAGGACGATATCTGCATTTACCGTCCGGAGGAATCCCCGTGGGGCATCCACACCTGGGGGCCGGGCCATCCGGAACTGTACGACGTGACCATCCGCATCCTTGAAGCTGGGCAGACGCTGGATGAAGTATATTCCTACTTCGGCATGCGCGAGATCCGCATCGAGGAAGGCAACATTCTGCTGAATGGCTCACCGCTTTACCAGCGCCTGATCCTGGACCAGGGATACTGGAAGGATTCCCACCTGACCCCGCCCGACGAGCAGGCCCTCATCGATGACATCGACAAGCTGCAGGCCATGGGCTTCAACGGGCTGCGCAAGCACATGAAGATCGAGGACGAACGCTTCCTGTACTGGTGCGACGTGAAGGGCATGCTGGTATGGAGCGAGATGGCAGCCGCCTATGAATTCAGCGACGACGCCGTGGAAGAGTTCACAAAGGAATGGCTGGAGATCGTACGGCAGAACTACAGCCATCCGTGCATCATTACCTGGACTCCGTTCAACGAATCCTGGGGCGTGCCGCGCATCAAGACCTGCCGGAAACAGCAGGAATTCACCGAGGCCATCTATTACCTCACCCGCAGCATCGACGGCATGCGTCCCATCATCACCAACGACGGCTGGGAGCACACCATCTCCGATATCCTGACCCTGCACGACTATGAAGAAGACGGCGACGTATTTTTCGACCGTTACGACGGGCATCTGGAGGAGATCGGCACCGGAGAGATCTACCACAGCCAGTACAAATCCGCCCTGGCGGAAGGCTATCCCTACACCGGCCAGCCCGTCATCATCAGTGAGTACGGCGGCATTGCCTTCTCCGGCGGCGGCGCGGGCACCTGGGGCTACGGCAACACCGTGGACACCGAGGAAGCCTTCCTGGCCCGTTTCGACAAGATCACGACAGCCATCAAGAAGCTGCCGTACGTCAGCGGCTACTGCTACACCCAGGTTTCGGATGTGCAGCAGGAGATCAACGGTCTGCTGACCGAGGACCACGAATACAAGATCGCGCCGGAGAAGATCCGCGAGATCAACTGCCGCGAAGCAGGCATCCGCAAAGTCGGGAAAGTGACCACGTGAGTCAGTGGGACAATAGGGACGTTCGCCTCTGTCCCACTAAAGTTTTCGAGCCGGAGTTTCTCCGGCTCGTTACTTTAGTGGGACAGAGGCGAACGTCCCTATTGTCCCACAATTACACATACTCCACCTTCATAACAATATCCTGCGCATAATCCCCGAAGTGCCTGCCGAAGAGGTTCATCCCGCCGGCATGGACGGCATCGGGGGCGGAGGTGAGGCGGAAGGTAAAAAAATAATTCTCGATCAGGTGAAGGGTCTCGATATTCTCATCCGACACCTTCTCGCCTGAGATCCAGCACCCGGTATGGTTGATGTGCAGAATGATGTACTCGCCGTACTGGGTGTTTGTCTCGTTCCACCAGGAGGGGTTGTAGATGCCCCTTCGGTCTCCGTAGTCCCCTTTGATATGCAGTGTGGCAATGGTCTTCCCATTGATGGCGACATCGATGTCGGAGGGCCATTCATTATTGTAGCCGGGCGCTTCGGAGCAGAGTTCGAAGGACAGCTCCACATGGTTGACCGTGTCTGCTTTCAGGCTGACATTCGGAAACTGGTATTCCAGATAACCGCTGTTGAACCAGATCAGGGAGGCGTCCACATGCTCCGGCATGTAGAATCCTTCCGGCGCGTCCTCGTCGTACAGGTAGAAGTTGGGCGATATGATGCCGCAGGGTGGTGCCGCCTCACAGCTGCTGTAGTGCCCGATGGGCATGTTTACGTATGCGGGCGGCTTCCGTACGATTTGGTTCACGTGGGCGAAGAAGTCGAAATTCACCTCCGAAGCCGTGATGCCGCACAGCTTTTTCGTGCCGTGCATGCCCGGCTTGGCCACCACCGTCACCAGCCCGGCCTGTGTAAGGATCTTGATGTGCATGGACATGGAGGAGACCGGGAGATAGAACATCTCCGCCAGCTCGGAGATGGTAATGGCCCGGTCGATCAGCGCTTTCAGGATTTTCAGGCGGATCTCGGAGGAGAGCGCCCGGCAGATTGCCGCCGACTGCTCAATGTCGCTCAGGCTAAGATTGATCTCTTTCTTTGCGCGCAGGTCCAGTATAGGCTCGCGTGTGTCAATGTGCGGCAAAGAACGAGGGACATCCGGCGTCGGAGAAACCGGCGCTTTTTTTGTGACGGAAGGATTGGAAGCGGACTTATTCATAAAGGATTCTCCTTTGAAAAATGAGTCGGAGGGACGTTCACCGTGACTCATTCCATGAGTCAAAATGGAATCGGCACAACTCTGTCAGACATATTTTAACACAGGTTAAACGAGAATTCTCCATCCTTCTTCTCTGATATTTTTGCGGTTGCTGCGGCGCGCGGAATATCTGGCTTTTTACAAGACTGGCGGTTGCTG
>CACZSG010000079.1 GCA_902783665.1 uncultured Lachnospiraceae bacterium
GGTTGGAACAGGCTACAATATCAAACGGCTCATTCAGGCGGAGGAACAATGCTGCGAAGTAGATGACCTCCGCTTCTTTGCTGAACAGCTTTACAATGGCAGGTGCGAAGATCAGAAGCGGGACCGTAATGACGACAGTGATGACGGCGGAAAGCCAGAGCGCGGTGCGCATACCTTTCTTAATGCGTTCCACCTTGCCTGCACCTGCATTCTGTCCTACAAAGGTGGTGATGGCAAGCCCCAAAGACTGCAGCGGAAGCATGACAAAGCCGTCTATACGGCCGTAGACGCCCCAGCCGGCGGCACTTGCCGCACCAAAGGCATTGATGTAGGCCTGAACAAATACGTTGGAGAAAGAGACGATGGCCACCTGAAGGCCTGCCGGCAGGCCCATGTTCAGGATGTTGGAGACCATCTTCATATCCAGCTGCATCTCCTTCATGGAAAGACCGTAGATCTCCTTCGTCCGGAACAGGATCACAAAGATCATGGCAGCGGAGATGAACTGGGAAAGAATGGTGGCGTAGGCCACGCCTGCCACGCCCATGTGGAAGACCAGCACGAACAGCAGGTCCAGAACAATGTTCAGCAGCGAACTGAAAATAAGGAAATACAGCGGCCTTCTGGAGTCGCCCACCGCGCGCAGAATACCGGACCCGATGTTGTAGAGCATCAGGCCGAGAACACCGGCGAAGTAAATATGCAGATAGGTGGTTGCGTCACGCACCACGCTTTCCGGTGTTTTCATGGCCTTCAGCATGAAGGGCGTAGCCGTATAGCCGATGATGGAAAAAGCAATTCCCAGCAGCAAGGTCAGTGTGACGGCCGTATGGATGGCCTTTCGAAGGGAAGCTTCATGCCTGGCGCCGAACATCTGGGAGATGACCACGGATGCGCCCGTGGACATGCCCATGAAAAATCCGATCAGGATGTTGATGGCGGGGCCGGTGGAAGTAACGGCAGCCAGTGCATCCGCGCTTACATAATTGCCTACCACAATGCTGTCAACGGTATTGTAGAACTGCTGGAACAGATTTCCCGCCAGAAGAGGCAGGGCAAACAGCACCATCTGTTTCCAGATGACACCTTCAGTCATATCCATCGTTCTGCTTTTGTGCATGTCCTTGTACTTCCTTTCTGCTTTCCGAATCATATGATTCTGCAAATTCTGCTGCGAGTACCGGATAGGCTTACCTATTGGTTTCATGCGGATCCTGTTCATTTATCACCACGGATTCCGGTTACGGTAAACGGCAGCTTTTTTCATCATACGCCAGTCCGACAAAAAACAAAAGGGATAATTTGACTTTTCACAAAAGTGTGCAAATCCGCGGAAAAACACAGGAAAATTTGACTTTCCAAGTGCGGCAACGTAAAATGGAACTGAACAAAACCTCAGGGGGAAAATGATTTTGCAGAAAGATTCTTTTCAGGAAAAACAATTTGAAGATGAACTGAAGACCATGCCCAAAGTGGACCTGCACTGCCACATGGACGGATCCATTCCCATCGGGACCATGAGGAAGATGGCAGACCATATCGGGATGGAGCTACCGGAGGATGAAGAACTGATAAAGCGCCTGCAGGTCAGCCATGACTGCCGGGACCTCAACGAATACCTAAGCTGCTTCGATATCCCCCTGTCCCTTCTGCAGGCATCTGTGAACTACCGGGAAATGGCGGCAGGTGTTCTGGAAGAAGTCAAAAAGGAGAATACAGCCTATATAGAGCAGCGTTTTTCGCCGCTTAGTTCTTTTCCCTACGGACTGAATTACAGAGATATCATCGAAGATGCCCTGGAGGGAATGAAGGAAGGAATTCGGAAATCCGGCGTCCAATCGACGCTGATCGTCTGCGGCATGCGGCATTTGCCACCGGAAGAGAACATCAAAATGCTCCGCATTGCAAGGGAATATCTTGGCGAAGGCGTAGCAGCCTGCGATATGGCCGGCAGCGAAGCCGACTTCCCGATCATGACCCAGGCCGCCTTCTTCGAAGAAGCCCGGAAACTGGATTTTCCTTTCACCATTCATGCAGGGGAGTGCGGCAGTCCGAAAAGCGTGGCGGATGCCATCGCCCTGGGAGCCTCACGGATCGGACACGGGATAGCTGCATACAAGGACAGAGATGTGATGGACCTGTGCCGGAGAAAACAGATCCCTCTGGAATTCTGTCCCGTCAGCAATCTGCAGTCGCGCGCTGTGCCGGATATCAGCCAGTATCCCTTTGAACTGTTCCGCAGGGAAGGACTTTTTGTGACGGTCAATACGGACAACCGTACGGTAAGCAGTACGTCTCTTACGGACGAATTCATGCTGCTGCACGAAACTTACGGAATCAGCATCGGAGATTGCCGGGAACTTACGGAAAAGGCACTGCAGGCCGCTTTCGCGGACGATGCGATAAAGCATATCGTGTGGAAAAAAATAAAGGGTGTTTGAAAAAACAGCAAATTGACTGCATCCACAGTCAAGTCAGCTTCAATATCATTTAGACAAAAATAAAACCAGCAGAATGAACTACGGAGGATTTATCATGCAGATCGAAGAAATCTTAAAACATGTAGACCATACACTCCTTGCGCAGCAGGCCACCTGGGAGCAGATCCGCCAGATCGTGGACGACGGGATCAAATATCAGACGGCGTCCGTCTGCATTCCCGCCAGCTATGTGAAACAGGCCGCCGAATATGCCAAAAGCCGTGTAGCCATCTGTACGGTCATCGGATTCCCCAACGGGTACTCCACCACGGCCAGCAAAGTATTTGAAACAAAGGATGCCATTTTAAATGGTGCCGACGAGATAGACATGGTCATCAACATCGGCTGGCTGAAGGATGGAAAGGATGGCGATCTTCTGGAGGAGATCCGTCAGATAAAAGAAGCGTGCGGAGAACATATCCTGAAGGTGATCATTGAGACCTGCCTGCTGACAGACGAGGAGAAGATCCGTATGTGCCGCATCGTCACCGAGGCCGGCGCGGACTTCATCAAGACATCCACCGGTTTTTCAACGGGAGGAGCTACTTTTGCGGATATTGAGCTGTTCTCTAAGAATATCGGTCCGAAGGTTCGCATGAAAGCGGCCGGCGGCATTTCTTCCATAGAAGATGCCGAAAAGTTCCTGGCGCTTGGCGCGGACAGACTGGGGACCAGCAGAATTGTGAAGATCGTAAAAACCATGGAATAACAGAGAAGATTAAAAGTGGAGGAAAGTAAAGTGGGAAACATTCTTGATATTGTAAAATCACCGGCGCTCACCTACGAGCAGAAGATCGTGTCCCTTGCCCATGCGGCAGAGGATACCCTGACCGTGCTGAACATTCCGGAAAAAACAAAGGAATACATGGACCTGGGCGCCATCTGCAACCTGAACGAAGGCAATGGCCCGTACCGTCCGCGTTACATTATGCCGGACTACGCGAAGGCTGTAAAA
>CACZSG010000080.1 GCA_902783665.1 uncultured Lachnospiraceae bacterium
CGCTGAATGCGTTTGAAAAACTCATCCCCGACCGTGTCATCCTTGGCCTTATTGCAGAAACCGCAGCATGCCTGAAGGTTGGATGTGTCGTTGGTCCCGCCTTTGGAAAGAGGAATGATATGGTCGATGGTGTACTCTTCGAGAGGAATGAACTTGCCGCAGATCCCGCAGTGCCCTTCCGTACGGTTGTACACCAGGTTGCGTTCCGCTGTGGTAAACATTCTTCTCTTGTTGTCCGGCTCGGAAGGATCGAGCGGCGCGTAGTTTCTGGAACTGTTCCGTCTGCTCTGGCCGCGGCTGTTCTGGCTGCGGTTTCCTCTGGTGCCGGATGAAGTTCTTTCCTGCGGCTGATTCTGTGCGGGTCTGTCTGCGGAGGCGGTCTGGACCTGCTTTTCCGCTGCAGTGACGACAGGCTTTTTCTCCTGCACAGCGGCCTGGGGTGCCGGGCTCTCTGTGTCGGAGCTTTCCGAACGGACCGGGGCTTCTTCCGGTGCCTCGTTCTGTCTGTTTCCGCGGCCGTGGCTGCGGCGGGTGCGGGAACGTCCGGAACGTTTTCCTTCTTCTCTTGGAGAGGCGGGTGCAGCAGCTTCATCCTGGGAGGAAACGGTCTGCTCTTCGGAAGGTTCGGATTTTACCTCTGTTTCCTCACGTTTTTCCGGTTCACTGCCGGCTGTCTCCCGGACAGGTTCCGCGGTTTCCGCCGGCGCATCCATGACTGTTTCGGCTGCAGCCTTTTCTTCCTTCGCGGGTTTCTCGGGCTCTGCAGCCTGTACGGCCGGAACAGATTCCTGTTTTTTCCGCGGAAGTACGGGTGTGCTCATGGCAGCTGCAATAGCGCGGGAAAGAGCGTCCTGGATATCCTGAGCAGTTTTGACGACGATGGGAGAGGAAGCTTCCTTGCTGATATTGACAGCGCTTACGTGCGCCTCTTCAACAGCGGCTGCTTCAGCTGAAACCGCTTCGTCGGCAGCGCCTTCGGACGAACCTTCTTCATCAGCGGGAAGATCGGCTGCCTCTTCATTGCCGGCTGCGGCTTTTTCCACGGCATCCTGCTCGGATTCTTCTTCAACGGCAGATTCTGCGGAAACAGTTTCTTCAGCCGGAACATCGTTGCTTTTCCTGCGTCTGCGGCTGCGGGTATTTCTGCTGCGCTTTTTCTCCGGGGCTGCTTCTTTCGCGGTATCTGAAGCGGATGCGGTATTTTCAGCAGCGGATTTCCCGTCAAGTTCCGGGTTTTCGGATTCGGCAGCGTCCTTAGCGGAAACAGAAGTCTCTTTTGCCGGTGCAGATGCCTCTTCGGCCGGAGCCTGTGTTTCTTTCGCCTGAGCCGGTGCTTCGGATTTTGTCCTGGTCTTCCTGGTGCGGGTCTTTCTGCCTGAAGTCTGGGAAGACTTCTTTTCCTGAGAATCGGTCTTAACCGGTTCAGCCTTAGCCTGTTCATTCCTGGACTGCTCAGCTTTAGCCTGTTCATTCTTGGCCGGTTCAGCTTTAGCCTGTTCAGTCTTAGCCGGTTCAGAGGCGGCAAGCTCTTCCAGATAGAAGCCACTCAGTTTTTTTGTGGCGCGTGAAAGCAGATTCTGCGCGACCTGCCGGTTCGTGAAAGTGGTTGCTTCTTTCAGATCGGCAACAATATGCACTGCGCGGTTCTTGTCCCGGAAGCAGTATCTTGTGCCGTCTGTGATCACATATGACATGATTACCTCCTTTTTCTGATACTACCGGCCTGCGATGCGGCAGGCAGCAGGACCGGCGTATTTAGGAGTATAGCGGAAAACAGGGGAATGTACAATCTTTTTTTAAAGAAATGGCTTTTTAAGATTGTTTTTATTGAACTCACATGGTACTATAAAGTTTATGGAATATCATCCATAAGACTGCCCTGACGCAGATAAAACCTGAAAAAAGGCAGCAGATCATGAAAACTGACTGCCGTCTGGGGATAAAGCATGGCAAAAAACCGCTACGCAAAGGATTATCGTCTGACCGAGCATTTTGAGGCCGGCGGAAAGATCCGCACAACCTATGAATATATCGGAGAGGACTGGCGCTTTCGTGAAGAACCGGCAGTGGTAGAAAAGGAAAAGAAAAAGGCCCTGCTGCGTGCCGCTGCAGGCTGGCTGGGGTTTGTCACAGCCATGGTGCCGCAGTCGGGAGCAATGCATTTTCTGCTCATTGCCCTTCCGTTTGCGTTCTGTGCGCTGCCGCTGGCGGCTTTTACGGATTCTGCCTTCGCGTTCCGCAGAATGAAGGAGCCGCTGGAACACCGGCATGCGGACCGGCTGAACAACAGATATCCGCCGGTATGTCTTCTCTGGATCCTTTTTTCGGGAAGCGCGGGAATCGGGCAGGCAGTCCGGATGGCATCCGGAGGGGAGATCCTTGCCGGGGACATTGTTTTTTCTCTCTGTACTGTATTCCTGTTTCTGCTGGGGATCCGCTCCTTTTCGGCAGGAAAAAAGATCGGGGCGGAAAAGACCAGTGTGACGTAATCTCCGGGAGACCGGAGTTTATGGAACCCGGCCGCGGAAAAAGCGGCGGGTTAAATAACCCCTGTACGGGGGAAAGATCAAGCAAAGGAGGAGCAATCAAATGATCAAAATGAGAAAGATCCTGGCATTGTCAGCAGCTGCTTCAATGGCACTTTCCACTGCGGCATTTGCCGAGGCTCAGACAGAGAGCGAACTGGCAGCGCAGGAAGCTGACATGGTTGCCAAGACGGATGAAGCCAGAAGCAACATCGTTTACGCGACGTCGACCTTCGGCCAGAAATTCAGCCCGTTCTTCGCAACGACGGCCTACGACATGGAAGTTGTGGACCTGACACAGGCACCCGCACTGGCAGCGGACCGCGGAGGCGCTGTCATTTACAATGGTATCGAGGGCGAGACCATTAATTACAACGGTACAGACTATACGTACTATGGTCTGGGAAATGTTACCGTAACACAGAATGATGACGGTACTGTTGATTACACCATCACCATCCGCGATGACGTGAAGTTCTCCGACGGAGAGCCCATGACCATCGATGACTATATTTTCAGCTTCTACGTTCTGGTAGACCCGACCTATGACGGATCTTCCACCATCTACGCTCTGCCCATCGAAGGAATGGAAGAGTACAGGGGCGGCATGGATTCCCGCGGAAATGTCATTTTCGCTGACGGCGACGGCCCGTATGTGGAAAACGAAGGATACACCCAGGATCAGTATGAAATGTTCTGGGAGTACTATCACAACAAAGCAGGCGCTGACTTCGCACAGGAAATCGTGGACTACTGCATCGCCAACGGCTACAATGCAGCTGATGACTCTGTAGCAGCATGTGCCGCGAACTGGGGTTACGAGCTGGCTGAAGACGCCACCGCTCAGGATTTCTGGGATGCCATCGTAGCGGCATATGACACTGTTGAAGAAGCGGAAGAGACAGAAACTGCCGGTTCCACCCGTCTTCAGCTGACCATCGCCGCTCTTGGCAAAGACTTCGAGACCGGTATCGAGACCGGCACGAGCGCTGCCTCTGTCACAGGACTTACCCGTGTGGACGATTACACCGTCAATCTTCACATGACCGAGTTCGACGCAACCGCCATCTACAACGTAGGCCTGACCATGGCTCCGCTTCACTACTACGGAGATCCGGCAGCTTATGATTATGAAAACAACCAGTTCGGTTTCACCAAGGGTGATCTTTCTACCGTGAAGGCCAAAACCTCCAACCCGGTAGGCGCCGGCCCGTATGTATTTGAAGGCTATTCAAACGGCGTTGTTACCCTGAGAGCAAACGAGAACTACTTCCAGGGCAAGCCGGCAACGGAAGTTCTGCTTATGCAGGAATCCATCGACTCCGACTATGTTCCGGGTATTGTTTCCGGTACCTTTGATGTTGCTGTTCCGTCCATCAACGACGAGACTCTGAAGGCTATCCAGGATGCCAACAGCAATGCTGATCTGCAGGGCGATACCATCCACACAGTACTTGTTGACTATCGTGGATATGGTTACCTCGGAATCAGTGCGGATCTGGTAAACGTAAACGGCGAGCCGGGCTCTGACGCTTCCAAGGCGCTGCGCAAGGGCTTCATGACGCTGTTCTCCGTATACCGTGACACCGTCATCAATTCCTACTACGGAGACCGTGCCGCTGTCATCCAGTACCCGATCTCCAATACTTCCTGGGCTGCTCCGAAGCCGGCAGACGAAGGCTATCAGGCAGCTTACTCCGTAGATGTTGACGGAAATCCGATCTATGATTCTTCCATGAGCGAAGAGGAAAGATACGCAGCAGCGAAAGAAGCAGCCATCGGATATTTCAAGGCTGCAGGATTTACCTTTGATGAAGCAACCGGAAAATTCACGGATGTTACAGATACTTATGAAGTTATGATCCCCGGCCAGGGCCAGCAGGATCACCCGGCTTACGGCGTTGCCATCGCTGCTTCCGAAGTTCTGGAAGAGCTGGGCATCAAGCTGCAGGTCAACGACGTAGGAACCTCCACATGGAACAATGCTCTGGAGAGCAATACAGCCATGATGTGGGCAGCTGCATGGCAGTCTACCGTAGACCCGGATATGACTCAGGTCTACCACAGCTCCAATGCGCACGGCGAAGGAACCAACTCCAACCATTACGCAGTTGACGACGAGGCACTGGACGCTCTCATCGAAGAAGGCCGCGCAAGCGCAGATACCGAATACCGTAAATCCGTTTACAAGGATGCCATGAACATTATCATGGACTGGGGCTGCGAACTTCCTCTGTATCAGAGAAAGGACTGCACCGTATTCTCCTCCAAGCGGATCGACATCGCGACCATTCCGCAGGATATGACTCCGTACTGGGGCTGGTATGCTGAAGTAGAAACTCTGGCATTACAGTAAACCTGTACCGGTAAGAGACCTGGCATAAAAGACGCCTGCGGCGCAAGCCGCAGGCGGTCTTTGGCTTATAACTATTTAGAAAGTTGGTAAAGGAATGGCAAAATTTACGATCAAACGTTTGTTATACAGTGTCCTGATCCTGTTTTTTGTCATGTTCATCATCTATGTTCTGATGTACAACATGCCGTCAGGATACATCGAGACCAAGGCAAGAGAGCTTGCCTCCAGACCCGGCGCCACGAAAAGCTATGCTGAATGGCTGGCGGATCTGAATGCCCAGTACGGCATGAATCAGGGCGTTGTCGCAGGCTACTTTACATGGCTGAAAAGCGCTGTGACCGGAAACTGGGGAGACAGCTGGTCCTGGACCATCCCTGTCACGCAGGAATTCCACAATACTGTCTGGTACAGCTTTATTCTGGGACTTGTTTCTTTTGTTTTTGAGATCCTCATTGCGATACCGCTCGGGATCACTGCTGCCAAAAAGCAGTACAGTTTTACGGACTACTTTACGACGGTAGTCTCCATGATCTGTATTTCCATGCCCACGTTCTTTCTGGCGACCATTCTGAAGTACATTTTTTCCGTCAAACTGGGCTGGCTGGATCTGTCCGGCATGCAGGGCAGAAACTATATGAATCTATCTGATTTTGGAAAATTCCTCGATGTGGCGAAACATTTTATTTTGCCCTCGGTTACGCTAGTTGTGATCAGCATCGGAGGACTGATGCGTTACACAAGAACAAATATGTTGGAAGTTCTGAACGCGGATTATATCCGCACGGCACGCGCCAAAGGCGTTCCGGAAAAGAAGGTCATCAATTACCATGCTTTCCGGAACACGCTGATCCCGCTGGTGACGACGCTCGGCGGCAGCCTGCCGTCTCTGTTCGCGGGGGCCCTGATCACGGAGACCCTTTTCTCGAACCGCGGAATAGGCTATGCGTCCTATACATCCATGACGCAGGGAGACATTCCCTTCATCATGTTCTATCTGGCATTTATATCCATCCTGACACTGCTCGGAAACCTGATTTCAGACCTGCTGTACGCTGTGGTTGATCCGCGCGTGCGGCTGAGTTGAGAAAGGAGGACGGCAGTGGGTTCTTATAATCTGAATGAGGTTTTGAAACAGAGAGAGGCACAGAAGGCAAA
>CACZSG010000081.1 GCA_902783665.1 uncultured Lachnospiraceae bacterium
TATCGGTGTTGTCGCCGATGATCTTGATGGAGTTCTTGTTTGCGCCGACTGTACCGTCTGCACCGAGACCCCAGAACTTGCAGTTGATGGTTCCTTCCGGTGTGGTAACCAGCGGAGCGCCGACTTCCAGAGACAGGTTTGTCACGTCGTCAACGATACCAACTGTGAATTTCTGTTTTGTCTTGTTGTTGTAGATGGCAACGATCTGTGCCGGTGTTGTATCCTTGGAAGCAAGGCCGTAACGTCCTGTGAATACAGGAATGCTGTCGAACTTGGTTCCCTTGAGGGCTGCAACAACGTCCAGATACAGCGGCTCGCCCATAGCGCCCGGCTCTTTTGTTCTGTCAAGAACGGTGATCTGTTTAACAGTCTCCGGAATTGCAGCGATCAGAGCTTCCTGGCTGAACGGTCTGTACAGACGGACTTTGATAACGCCAACTTTTTCGCCGGCTTTGGTCAGATAGTCCAGAGTCTCTTCGATGGTATCGCATACAGAACCCATAGCTACGATAACATGTTCTGCATCCGGTGCACCATAGTAGTTGAACAGCTTGTAGTCTGTGCCGATCTTAGCATTGATCTTGTCCATGTAATCCTGTACGATGGCCGGCATAGCGTCATAGTACGGGTTGATGGCTTCTCTTGCCTGGAAGAAGATGTCCGGGTTCTGTGCGGAACCTCTCTGAACCGGATGGTTCGGGTTCAGGCACTGGTCTCTCCAAGCCTGGATCGCATCGAAATCGGTGATGTCTCTGAGGTCTTCGTTATCCCATACTTCGATCTTCTGGATCTCATGAGATGTACGGAATCCATCAAAGAAGTTGATGAACGGCAGACGGCCCTTGATAGCAGAAAGGTGAGCAACTGCTGTCAGGTCCATAACTTCCTGAACGCTGCTTTCGCAAAGCATGCAGGCGCCGGTCTGACGACATGCGTAAACGTCGGAATGATCACCGAAGATAGAAAGTGCATGGCTGGCAATTGCACGGGCGGAAACGTTGAATACGCCCGGGAGTCTCTCACCGGCAACTTTGTAAAGGTTCGGGATCATCAGGAGAAGGCCCTGTGAAGCGGTGTAGGTAGTTGTAAGAGCTCCAGCGGAAAGGGAACCATGAACAGTACCTGCAGCACCTGCCTCAGACTGCATCTCGATAACGTCTACAGTCTGTCCGAACAGGTTCTGACGGCCCTGTGTAGCCCATTCATCCGTAGCTTCAGCCATAACGGAAGACGGAGTGATGGGGAAGATAGCCGCAACATCTGTAAACGCATAGGAAGCATGCGCAGCTGCGTGGTTACCATCCATGGTCTTCATTTTTCTAGCCATTTTAGTAATCCTCCTTGATTTTATTTGATGCGAACAACCATCTCTGGCATATGGGGAAGAGGGTCTCGCACAACAATCATCTTATTTTAGCACAAGGGATTATATTTGTCCATTTTTTACCCGTCCTTTTTCCGACCTTTTTTGTACTTTTGGTAATACAGATATAACCGGTTCCGCCATCTCTGCAGGCAATTCCGCCTTCCGGTTCCGGTATATCAGGGCAGCCGGCAGATGATTTTTTACAAATTTTGTATTTACACAGCAGGATTTATCTGCTATACTTTTCTGGTAGTGAAAAATCTATATGGAAAGTTAGCTCAGCTGGGAGAGCGCTCGCTTGACGTGCGAAAGGCCGCAGGTTCGATCCCTGTACTTTCCAGAAATCAGGATCCGCAGATGCGGGTCCTTTTTTGTTGTTTCGTTTCCTGATATTTCATTTCCTGCTGTTTCGCTTTTTGCCGTTTCGTTTCCTGATATTTCATTTCCTGCTGTTTCGCTTTTTGCCGTTTCGTTCCTGATATTTCATTTCCTGCTGTTTTGTTTCTCAGATTCCGAAAACAGAGAAAGTCCCGGCCTGCGCCCTTTGAAGCTGCAGGCCGGGACTGCTGTCGTTCCGGAATATAATATTTTAAACCGATCAAAAATATCCTTTTACGAACGTTCCGTATACGGACGGCATTATGAGAACAGCGGTTTCAGAGCGGCTGCCAGCGCATCCTTCTCTGCCTGTGCTTCCTCAAGATCCTTTCCGAGAGTGGTATAGTAGGCCTTGATCTTCGGCTCTGTTCCGGACGGACGGATCACAACGGTAGCGCCGTCCTCCAGCGCGAAGGTCAGCACGTTTGCCTTCGGAAGGCCGGTCTGCTCGGTCTTCTCAAAGTCTGTTACGCTGACAACTTTCTTGCCGGCGATCTCTTTCAGCGGATCTTTTCTCAGGTCGCTCATCAGCTTGGCCATCTTGTCCATGCCGGAAAGTCCCGGGAATTCAAAGCTGTCTGTCTTGTTCAGGTATCTGCCGTACTGCGCATAGATCTCTTCCAGTCTCTGTTTGATGGAAGATCCGATGCTGCGGTAGTAGGCAGCCATCTCACAGATCAGCATGGAGCCGATGATGGCATCCTTATCACGTACATACGGTCCGGCAAGGTATCCGTAACTCTCTTCGAATCCGAAGATGAAGCGGTCTTCCTCTCCTGCTGCCTCCAGCTGGGCGATCTGGTCTCCGATCCATTTGAAACCGGTAAGTGTATGACGAAGCTCTACCCCGTAATGCTCGGCAACTTTGTCTGCCAGCGGCGTGGAAACGATGGATTTCACGGCTACCGGATTCTTCGGCATGGTTCCCTTTTCGATTCTGCCGGCGCAGATATAGTCCAGAAGCAGAACGCCCATTTCGTTTCCGGATACCAGTTCGTAGGTACCATCCGGGCATTTCATTGCAATACCCACACGGTCCGCATCCGGGTCGGTGGCCAGCATCAGGTCGGCACCGACTTTCTTGCACAGTTCAAGTCCTTTTTCAAGAGCCTCAAAGATCTCCGGGTTCGGATACGGGCATGTGGTGAAGTAACCGTTGGGATATTCCTGTTCCGGAACGATGGTGATGTCCGTGATGCCCATGTCCTGAAGAACCTTGGTAACCGGTACAAGTCCTGTTCCGTTCAGCGGAGAATAAGCCAGTTTCAGACCTGCAGTCCTGCACAGTCCCGGACGTACCTGACGTGCTTCGATGGCTTCGTACAAAGCTTTCTTGCAGTCCTCTCCGACAAACTTGATGAGTCCCTTTTCAACACCCTCTGAGAAGGGGATGTATTTTGCGCCGTTAAGCACATCTGTTTTCTGGATTACGTCATAAACAACCGCAACAGCATCGTCCGTCATCTGGCATCCGTCCGGACCATAGGCTTTATAGCCGTTGTATTTTGCCGGGTTATGGGACGCAGTGACCATAATGCCCGCGTTGCAGTGGTAGTAGCGGGTAGCGAAGCTGAGAGCCGGGACAGGCATCAGTTCATCGTAGATCCGCACATTGATTCCATTTGCCGCAAGAACGCCGGCCGCGTCTCTGGCGAAGTTCCAGCCTTTCAGACGGCTGTCATAGCTGATGGCTACCGTCTGTGTGCCGCCCTGGGTCTTCACCCAGTCAGCGATTCCCTGTGTTGCCTGGCGTACGACCCAGATGTTCATCCGGTTGGTCCCGGCACCAAGTGTGCCGCGAAGTCCTGCAGTTCCGAACTGCAGCGCGATGGCAAAGCGCTCTTTGATCGCCTCGTCATCATCCTGGATGTCCTGCAGTTCCTTCTTCAGGTCAAAATCTACAAGATCCGCTTCAAGCCAGCGTTTGTACTCATCAAGATACATGTTTCGTCCTCCTGTTCTTCACGAAATGATCCCCGGCAGGATACATGGTCTCTCCTGTTTTTTCGGTCTGTATCATCCGGAATTCTTCCGTAAAATTTCATATATCCAGTTTACTGGTTTCCTATTTTTATGTCAAGATTGACCATTCATTTCTGCATTTTTTTCCAAGGTCCGCCTCCTTGATGGTATTGCCCTCAAAATCCCTGATCCGGAAGGTCCCGGATTCAAGCACGGCGTAACTGGGCGGATTACCTTCTTTGGGGATGGACACGGAACCGGGATTCAGGATCCATCTTCCTTCTTCCTTTTCGGCTTTCAGGATATGCGTATGTCCGTGCAGAAGGACGTCCCCCTGTTTCAGCGGCGGCAGATTCTGAGCATTCCATATATGCCCGTGGGTGCAGTAGATCACAAGCCCTTCCTCGCTGAGCACCATATAATCTGCCATCACGGGGAAATCCAGCACCATCTGGTCCACTTCCGCTTCACAGTTTCCCCTCACTGCCAGAATTTCCGAAGCTCTCCCGTTTAATAAGGAAATAACTTCCTTCGGGGCATACTCCCTGGGCAGATCATTTCTTGGCCCGTGATACAACAGGTCTCCCAGAAGCAGCATCCGTGAAGCCTGTTCCTTTTCATATGCCTCCATCAGTTTCCTGCAGTAAAAAGCCGAACCATGAATATCCGACGCGATCAGCCACTTCATACGCTGCTCCTTTCCAAGAAAAGTTGACAAATCTGTTTTCGTGTTATATAATGCTTTCGCAACACGGAGTTAACAAATTTGTAATATTTAGAAATAATTTAGAAATAAGGAGAAATAATTATGAAAATAAAGAATCTGAAAAACCTTCTCGCAGTCCTCTGCAGCACCATCCTGCTCGCATCGACAGCCTCTGCCCAGACCGGTACGGTCACGGCGGATCTGCTCAATGTCCGCACTTCACCGTCCACATCTTCAGGCGTAGTCGAAAAGCTCAGCCAGGGCACTCAGGTGGCCATCACCTACGGGCCTGAAGCAGGCTGGTGCGAGATCTACCGCAACGGCGGCTGCTACTATGTAAGCTCTGATTATGTATCAGTCGGAACAGGAGCCACTGCTGAGACCTCCTATGCATCTTCCGAGAATGTCAGCACGAAAGTAGCCGATTCCGGTACAGGTTCCTCACAGGGGACCTATCTTGGAAACTTTACACTGACAGCCTACTGCCCCTGCACCAGATGCACCGGCGGGTCAGGAATCACAGCCAGCGGTACAACTCCGGTAGCCGGCAGAACCGTGGCAATGGCAGGTGTGGATTTCGGAACACGTCTTCTGATCAACGGCCATGTCTACACAGTGGAAGACCGCGGTACTTCCTACGGCCATGTGGATATTTTCATGAACAGCCACTCTGACGCGCTCTGCTTTGGCGTTCAGTATGCGGACGTATATCTGCTGGACTGAAAGATCAGTAAGTAAACTGCAGTTCCGTTGATTTGACGGGCGGATTTTCCAGCAGGGACTGCATCCACGGGCCATAGTTATGGTCCCAGAGCGCATCGATCATCTTTTCGCAGACTTCATTTCCCGAAAGTTCCTGTACATGATCTGCCAGCGTTCCTTCCGAGTAATAGCGGAGGAACAGAAACATCATATCCAGGATCTCTTCCTGTTCCGCTTCGGAATAACCGGACAATGCTATGACACCGGCAAGTGCCTCCCTCTGTGCGAGCGTGCTTGCCGCTTCTTTTTCCCTGAGATCCTTTACGAAACCGGGATCTCCGTATTTTTCCAGATCCAGCGGCTCCGCCCGGTAAGTCACCTCGTCTCCCTTTTCTTCAAGGAACCCGATCAGATGGTTTCCCTGAAGGGGCATTGCGCTGACGATCTCGTACATATCCTTTTCCTGTACGATATTCTGCGCATGCAGGTGTCCTGTCAGGATCAGTCTGACCTTATTCACTTCCAGCAGTTCCGCAAGACCTTCGTTCTGAATTCGGTAGCTGGAACTGCTCTCCGACCCTTTTCCCAGCAGCACTGTATGATGGGAAAGAAACCAGATCCGCTTTTCCCTGTATTTTTCAAGCATCTGCTTCAGCCAGTCCATGGTTTCCGCGGAAAACTCCCCCTGACCGCCCAGGGTCACCGCGTTGTCATCCATGGCCAGAAGGACTACATCTCCCACAGCTACCGTATAGCTGAGCGAAGCCGGATCCCTGTCCTGCGGATGAAGCAGCGGAAAATAAATCTCCTCGAAGGTCTGTGGAGAAGCCGCATTAAAATCGTGATTACCGGTCGTCAGGACTACTTCGATCCCCGCTTCCCTGATTTTCCGCAGCTTTTCCGCCAGAGCTTTCATATCGGCCAAAGCTCCGCTGTTGGTATTGTCTCCGGTCATGATAAAAATGTCCGGAGCCTGTCCGATCACTTCGGCAGTAAGGGCATCTGCAAATTCTCCCGAATAGCTGACCGCGGGCACGACTGTATCTATAGCCTTGGGATTTTCGGTATAGTGAAGGTCCGATGTGATCATGACCTTCAGCTCATGCTCTTCTTCAGACGCCGGACAGCTGCTGCCTGCAATCATGACAAGCATCGCAGACCAGAGCAGCAGTTTCTTTGTCAGCAGAATTTTTTTTGCCATTCTATCCTCCCGGGCTCTCTTTTTCTGCCCGATCAGCCGGCTGTACGCTCTCCCCGGAGGGTCTGATCGATGATGCTCTCCATCACAGGTTCCTGCATGGCTCCCTGAACATATCCGAAAATCTTTCCTTCCCGGTCGATCATGAATGTGGTCGGAAAAGCCGTGATCCCAAGTTCATAGGAAAGATGCGCACTGGTATCCATCAGCGTGGGATAGGTATAGCCATTCTCTTCCATAAAAGCAGCTATCTCTTCTACAGTGCCTTCTCCCCCGTACCCGGGAAACGAAAGTCCCAGAATAGCCACATCTTCACTGTCCTTGTACTTTTCATATAGGTTCTGAATGTCAGGCATTTCGCCCCGGCACGGCGGACACCAGGTGGCCCAGATATTCAGGAATACCACCTTGCCCCTGTAATCCGAAAGATCATGTGTGTTTCCGAACTGATCCTTCAGTTCAAACTGAAGCAGATATCCGTCTTCCCCATCTGTGTCCGTCTGAGTTTCCTTCTCGGTCTCTGGCGCTTTCTCCGTATACTCCTGAGTTTCCTTTTCAGACTCTGCTTCAGGCTCTCCGCGTAACCCGGTCTCCTTTTCAGTTCCGGTTTCTACCGGTACCACCGTCTCCTGACCCGGCTGAAGATTCGCGAAAAACGTGGAGATTCCGTTCATTGAGCCGCTGACCATCAGAATTCCCATCAGGATCAGCAGCACTGCGCCTACGGTCCCCGTATATTTCACAATGTTCCTGTGTTTGCGGAACAGATCGAGCAGGGATGCGGCAAAAAGTCCGACGGCCAGAAACGGGAGAACGAACCCCAGCGTATAGAGGAGGGTATACAGAATCCCCTGCATACGGGAAGAAGCCGAAGCTGTCATCAGCATGACGCTCGCCAGTACCGGGCCGACACAGGGCGTCCAGGCAAAGCTGAATACAAACCCCATCAGAAGTGCTGCCAGAGGGGACATGGTCATCCGGTCCAACCGCAGGGGAATCCTTTTTTCCTGCTCCAGCACGGCAGATCTGCGGAAAACGCCCAGCTGGTAAAGGCCGAACAGGATCACGATCAGTCCGCCGATCCTCGCCAGAAGGACACGATGTCTGCCCAGGACGCTGCCTGCCGCAAGAAAGCCAAGGCCCATTCCCAGAAAGGCAAAACCGATTCCCAGGACAAAAAACAGTGTATTGACAAAAACTTTCTTTCGGTCATAGCTCCAGGTACCGTCCTCATTGCGTCTGGCGGAGCCCCCGGACAGATAACCTATGTAGACCGGCAGCAGCGGCAGAACACAGGGAGAGAAAAAGCTGAGCAGTCCCTGGATGAATACAGCTGCCGCTGACAACTGAACCTGAATATCAAAACCCAAAATAGTACCTCCTTCTGTCTCGGCCCGCTTCCGGTGAAAGGTCAGGCTTCCTGCATAAAAGTTCCGTTTTATTTTCTGATCCGCGGGTCAATCATCTTCTTCCGGTATCCTAACACAGATATCCTTATGCCGCAACTTTCTGTCCTTCTTATCCAATGGGCATAGTACCTTTCCTGGCTGTTATTCCCTCGCTTTCCTTTCCGGAACTTTTTCGCAATTCAGGACAGCTCTTTGTTTCCTGGTTCGTTATATGGTATCATTAACAGCAGTTTTCTTTTTCAAAGGAGGGAAATATTCAGATGAATGGAATACTTTACGGAATCGGTACAGGCCCCGGAGACCCGGAGCTGATGACATTAAAAGCCGTCCGCCTGATCAGACAGGCGGATCAGATCATTGTACCGGGGGAGTGTCCGGAAACATCCACGGCATACAGGATTGCTGTCCGTGCCGTCCCGGAACTTGCGGAAAAACCTGTCCTTGCCGTTCCCATGCCCATGACCGGCGATCCCGGGGTTCTGCACCAGGCACGAACCGAAGCCGCGCACCTGATCCGCGGTTTTCTTGACAGCGGGAAAAACGTTGCTTACCTGACCCTGGGGGATCCGGCCATCTACAGTACATTTGGCTACCTGCAGCAGATTCTGCAGGCAGAGGGCTATCAGACAGAAACCGTAAGCGGCGTTCCCTCCTTTTGTGCTGCGGCGGCCAGTCTTCATATTTCCCTGGCGGAAGGCAGTGAACCCCTGCACATTTTTCCTGCAGTTTCTTCAGTCTTTGCAGGTTCTTCAGGTTCTGTAGATTCTGTATGTTCTGCAGGTTCTGTATGTTCTGCAGGTTCTGATTGTTTTTCAGGTTCTGAAGTTTCCGGTATTTCTTCTTTTCCTTTGTCACGGAACGAAGCTGCAGAAGGCGGGACCTGGGTCTTCATGAAAGCAGGCAGAAAAACGGAGCAGATCAGGGACAGCCTGAAAAAGGCAGGAAGAGAAGGGATGGCTGTCACGGACTGCGGGATGGAGTCAGAGAAGATCAGCCACACACTGGAGGAATTTCCTGAGGAGGCGGGATACTTTACA
>CACZSG010000082.1 GCA_902783665.1 uncultured Lachnospiraceae bacterium
CGCCAGGATCCCGTCGTCCGTTGTGTTGGTCTTGCGTGCCAGGTTTCTCTTATAGCGGTAGCGCACATATTTCTGTGCCACTTCAAAGCCGCGCATCTCCATGATGCCGGTCTCCACCAGATCCTGGATGTCTTCCACGTTTACCGCGTGGGAAGAACGGGAGATCTCGGATGCGATATTGTCAGCCACCGCCTGGATCTGGTACGGATTCATCTGATGGATCCGGTCCACTTCCTGGTTGGCTTTTGCGATGGCGTTCACTATTTTTGTAATATCAAACGAAACTTCTTCCCCGTTTCGTTTAATGACGTTGATCTTTACTTCTGTTTCCATAATACCCCTCCTGGTCCCAAAAAAATCAGACAATAACGAATCATTGTCTGAAATACCAGATATTGAACAGCTCAGGAAGCATGCCACAATATCTTGTGCCTACACATCATAGCGCAGATGGCCATGATTGTAAAGGCCGGATTTGATAAAATACGGAAATACTCAAATCCGCTTGCCGTGGACATGGCGGTCGTATTATAATAGGACGGCCGATATTACAGAGAAAAGGATGAGAAGAAATGGTACATGACAATATCTTATCGGCAGTCGGAAATACGCCTCTGATCCGGCTGAACCGTCTTACGGGTGAAAATGACGCAGAGGTGCTGGTTAAATTTGAAGGTGTGAATATTGGCGGATCCATCAAGACCAGGACTGCGCTGAACATGATCGAGGCCGCGGAAAAGAAAGGGCTTCTGAAACCCGGCGCGGTGATCGTGGAACCCACCAGCGGCAATCAGGGGATCGGTCTTTCACTGGTCGGTGCCGTGAAAGGCTACGAAGTGATCATCATTATGCCGGATTCGGTAAGCCGTGAGAGAAGAAAGCTGATCACACAGTACGGGGCTAAGCTGAAACTGGTGCACGACAAAGGCGATATCGGGGAATGCATTGACAAGTGCATCATGCTTGCAAAGCAGATGGCGGCTGAAGATCCGAACGTCTATGTGCCGGATCAGTTCTCGAACAGCGACAATGTGGCTGCGCATGTTCTTGCCACAGGACAGGAGATCCTAAGGGATGTGGACGGTCCCATCGACGGATTCTGCTCCGGGATCGGGACCGGCGGTACGATAACGGGAATAGGAAAAGTCCTGAAAGAAAAGAATCCGGACATTTGCATCGTGGCCGCGGAACCCGAAAATGCAGCCATCCTGTCCGGAGGAGGAATCGGCAGCCATATCCAGATGGGCATCGGCGACGGGCTGATCCCGCCCATCCTTGACCAGTCGATCATAAACGATATTAAGATCGTGACAGATGAAGAAGCGCTGGAGACCACGAAGCAGCTCGCCGTAAAGGAGGGCATACTGTGCGGGATCTCCAGCGGAACAAATGTTTTCGCGGCGCTTGACCTTGCGAAAAAGCTTGGAAAAGGAAAGCGGGTCGTCACGGTGCTTCCCGATACGGGAGAGCGTTATTTTTCAACGGTCCTGTTTGACTGACTGTTCTTCTTCAGTTCACGGATCTTTGTAAGGATCATTTCTTCGTTATAGAAGAAGAACAGAAAAGCGCCGATCAGGCATGTAATAGTGGCGATGAGAGCGGTCAGCCTGTAGCTGGCCGCTGTTTTTGTTACCGTGACCGATGTGAAGACGACCATGGCAAGGGCCTGTCCCATCTTAAAGGCAAATGTTCTGGCGGCAAAGAACATGCCGCTGGTGTCCTCGCCGGATTCAAGACGGCTCAGCTGCGCCACGTCAGCCACACAGGCCTGGGGAAGAATTCCCAGGATGGCCATGGGCACTGCCGCGCACACGGCAACGATGAAGCCCCAGTGAAGTCCTTTTCCGCACAGGAAGGTGATCAGGAAAACGGCCGAATAACCGAAGAAACCGACGATGATCAGTTTTTTCTTGCCAAGCTTCGGGGCCAGAATGTTGACAAAAGGATAGAGCAGGACGCTGATCAGGGTCATGGTCGCTGTCAGAACAAAAGTCCATTTGTCTTCAATGCCCATCAGCTTTGTCTCGTAGAATGCGAGACCTGTCTGGAACAGGGTCAGCGCGAAGAAATAGATGACATCACTGTATACGAACCTGCGGAACTGCCCGTTGCGGAAGGTCTTCAGCAGCGAGCTGAAGGCATGGGTATGGCTTGGTTCACTGTCGATATAGTCGCGCTCCTTGATATACAGGGAAGGAACCAGCATCGCTATGCAGGCGACGGCGGCCATGATGCCGACGGCAAGTCTGACGGAGTTCTCCCTTCCGACTGCGCCTTCCAGAAGCCCGGCCACATTCGGGATCATGAAAGAGAGGCTCTGACCGACGATAAAGGTGAAGGAGATATAGGTGGACACGTTGATCCGGTGCTCCTGCGTATCTCCCAGTTCAGCGATCAGTGCGTTGTACGGCGTGCAGAAGATGGTCATGAAAAGATAGAACACCATCAGAAGAACAAAGAGCAGGGTATTGTTCACGGAAATGCTTCCGGTCTGCGGGACCACGAACAGAAGAACCGTGACCAGGGCGAAGGGGACGGCAATGGCTTTCATAAACGGAATGCGTCGTCCGCCTTTATAATTGCTGCCGTCCGACCAGCCCGCGATGAGGGGGTCCGTGACTGCATCGAAGATGCGGCCGACAGCAAGCACCAGTCCGAAGAGGGTGAGACCCAGAAAGACCGGCTGCTGCGTAATTCCGGAAGCGAAGATACCTGTGTTGGGGTTCTGGGCGTCGGGACTGCCAGTGTAATAGTATACCATCCAGTTTGCGACGATTCCTGAGAGGAGGCTCCATCCGAACTGCCCGACGGCAAAGATCCAGAGAAGCTTGTTGGTGATCTGTTTCATGTTCTTTTCCATCCTTTCCGAGAGGAGTATCTGTATGCTTTTGAAACATGTGATCGGAGTAAAAGTCTCCCGGTCACTTTTCATTAGCATCACTGATTCTGATTATAAATAGAAATGCAGGTTCTTGCAAGGCTGTTGAACGCATTCCGCGGGATTATAAGCAGCTGCGGGACGCACAAGGAATGACCTTCCCTGCGCAATCCTTCGTTGCAGGGGCAGAAGAAATCATATATAATGGGAACGACAGGCGGAGCGCCCGTCAGTTTTTAAGCAAAGGAGTAAGAAAAATGGGAATTCAGTCTATCGATGCCGAAGATGATCAGTTTGCCTACCGTTACGACACACAGCTTCTGATCGACCGCAGGGACGAGGATCTTGATGAGGATGAGATTGCGGATTATATTACGGAACATTTCGAGGGAAACAGCCTGATCGTTGCCGGAGATGAGGACCTGGTGAAACTTCATTTCCATACGAATGAACCGTGGAAGGTACTGGAATACTGCAATACCATCGGCGAGATCTACGATATTGTTGTTGAGGATATGATCCGTCAGGCAGCAGGCCTGCAGGGATAAACAGAAAGGACATCACAGGAATGGACAGCGTGAAGAAACTGGCTTTTGCAAGTGATTACATGAAAGGAGCGCATCCTCGGCTTCTGCAGCGCCTGGTAGAGACAAACCTGCAGCAGACCGGAGGATATGGGCAGGACCCTGCGTGCGAAAGTGCGGCCGCAAAGATAAAAGAAGCCTGCGGCTGCCCGGAAGGAAAGGTTGTTTTCCTGATGGGAGGTACACAGACGAATGCAGTCATGATCGACGCTTTTCTCTCTTCCTGGCAGGGGGTGATCGCCGCTCAGACCGGACATATCAGCATGCATGAGGCCGGAGCCATCGAGTCGGCCGGCCACAAGGTGATCACGCTGCCGCAGGAGCAGGGGAAACTTTCCGCAGCGGACACGGCACTTTACATGGAAAAGTTCTATGCCGACGAGACCTGGCCCCATATGGTCTGCCCGGGCATGGTCTATCTTTCCCAGCCGACAGAATACGGAACCCTGTACACCAGAAAGGAACTGCAGGAATTCCGGGAAGTCTGCGATCGCTTCGGCCTGGCCCTGTATGTGGACGGTGCCAGACTTGCCTATGCCCTTGCAAGCCCGGAAAATAATGTTCTGCTTCCGGATCTTGCCGCCTGCTGCGATGCGTTCTACATCGGAGGGACCAAGTGCGGGGCTCTGTTCGGGGAGGCGGTCGTCATTCCGGATGGTACCAGACTGCCGCATCTGTTCACCATCATGAAACAGCACGGCGCCGTTCTGGCGAAAGGAAGACTGCTGGGCCTTCAGTTCGACGAACTTTTTACGGATCACCTGTATGAACAGATCGGGGCAGCTGCCATCCGCGAAGCTGTCAGGATCCAGGATGCGGCAGAGAAGAAAGGCAGGAAACTGCTTTTCAGGTCACCGACCAACCAGGTCTTCTGCGTCATGGAAAATGACGAACTTCAGGAGTTCGGCGGAAAGGTCAGCTACAGCTTCTGGGAGCCTTATGATGAGAAACACACGGTGATCCGCCTCGCGACGGACTGGGGCACTTTGCCGGAGGAGACGGATGCACTGATCGATTTGCTTTAAGGGAGGAAAACATGTCTATTTTTAAAGGGTCAGGTGTTGCGCTTGTAACACCGATGAAGGAAAACGGAGAGATCAACTACGATTCGCTGGACAGACTGATCGAGGCACAGATCAGTGGGGGAACAGATGCGCTGATCGTATGCGGTACTTCAGGTGAAGCGCCTACGCTGGATGATCCGGAGCACCTGGAGGCCATACGTTTTGCCGTTGAGAGGACGAAAGGACGCATCCCGGTCATCGCGGGCACAGGCTCGAACAATACGGCTCATGCAGTCATGATGTCCGAAGAGTCTGAGAAGCTTGGGGCGGACGGACTTCTTCTGGTGACACCCTATTACAACAAGGCGACACAGGACGGACTGTACCGTCATTACCGCACCATCGCTTCCGCGACCAGCCTGCCG
>CACZSG010000083.1 GCA_902783665.1 uncultured Lachnospiraceae bacterium
AAGAAGATCGACGTTATCTTCCCGGTCCTTCACGGAAAGAACGGCGAGGACGGCACCATTCAGGGCCTTTTCGAACTGGCCCAGATTCCTTATGTAGGGTGCGGCGTGCTTGCTTCCTCCATTTCCATGGACAAGGCCTATACAAAGATCGCGGTGGCAGGACATGGGATCCGCCAGGCAAACTATGTGCTGGTCCGCTATTACGACCTGAACGACATGGATGCCTGTGTACGAAGAGTGGAAGAGAAGCTGGAGTACCCGGTATTTGTGAAGCCTTGTAAGGCGGGTTCTTCCTGCGGAGTCAGTCATGCCCATGATGCAAACGAACTGAAAGCAGCCTTCCTGGAGGCATTGAAGATCGACAGCAAGATCCTGGTGGAAGAAACCATCGTCGGCCGCGAGATCGAATGTGCCGTGCTTGGCGCCAATGAGCCGGAGGCTTCCGACGTAGGTGAGGTGCTGGCAGCGGAAAGCTTCTACACCTTCGACGCAAAATACAACAACCCGGATTCCAAGACGGAACTTCATCCGGTATTCCCCGAAGGCGTGCTGGAAGAAGTGCGCAGGGATGCGGTGGAGATCTTTAAGGCAGTAGACGGATTTGGCCTTGCCAGAGTGGACTTCTTCCTGGAAAAGGGGACCAATGAGGTCATTTTCAACGAGATCAATACACTGCCCGGTTTTACGGCCATCAGCATGTATCCCATGCTGTGGGAGGAAAAGGGACTGTCCAAGAGAAATCTTGTAGACAGGCTTATTGAGCTGGCTTTTCAGCGTGTGTAAAGATCTGTAAATAGTGGCCTGCCGGACAGTAATCTGCCGGCAGGCTATTTGATGAGTGAATCTATGAGGGAAGGTGCTGAAATCTTGGAACGGGATTTTTCGAAAGGCAGCATAGGCAGACATATATGCAGGCAGGCAATCCCCTTGATCATCGCACAGTTGATCCAGCTGCTCTATAATATCGTGGACAGGATCTACATCGGACATCTGCCCGGAGAGAACGGCATGGCGCTGACCGGCATCGGCCTGGCCTTTCCGGTGGTATCACTGATCGCCGCATTCACAAACCTTTTTTCGACCGGCGGGGCGCCGCTTTGCTCCATTGCGAGGGGAGCAGGGAAGATGGAGCGCGCGGAAAAAATAGTCGGCAACAGCGCAGTTCTTCTTTTCTTTACCTCTGTTGTCATTATGGCGGTCAGCTTCATTTTCAAGAAACCTATCTTGTTTGCCTTCGGTGCCAGCGAGAATACATGGCCCTATGCGAACCTGTATCTCACCTACTATCTGATGGGAACCGTTCTGAATATGATGGGCACTGGCATGAACGCCTTCATCACCAGCCAGGGTTTTCCCGGCATTGCCATGCTGACGACCGTCATTGGCGCCGTGCTGAACCTGATCCTGGATCCGCTTCTCATTTTCGGATTCGGGATGGGAATTGAAGGAGCGGCCATCGCCACCGTTATCGCACAGAGCGTTTCTGCCCTGTGGGTGCTGCGTTTCCTTACAGGGAAAAAGGCCATCCTGACTATCAAAAGGAAATATTTCAGGATAGACTGGAGCATGGCGAAAGAGATCGTTTCGCTGGGACTTACCGGGTTTATCATGTCGGCCACCAACTGTGTAGCTCAGGTGGCCTGCAACAACATGCTGAACCTGTACGGCGGGGATTTGTATATCGGAATCATGACCATTCTTAACTCTGTCCGGGAGATTTTCGGCCTGCCGATTTCAGGTATTACCAGCGGGGCACAGCCGGTGCTCGGTTTCAATTACGGTGCCAGACAGTATGACAGGGTGAAACAGGGTATCCGGTTTATGACGGTCACAGGCGGCATCTATACCGCCGTTTCATGGGTCATCCTGATGCTGTTCCCTAGAGCATTTCTCATGCTGTTTACTTCAAGTTCCCAGATGATCCATGAAGGGGTTCCGGCCCTGCATCTGTATTTTGCCGGGTTCTTCTTCATGCTGTTCCAGTTCTGCGGCCAGTCCACCTTTGTGGCGCTGGGCAAAGCAAAACATGCTGTGTTCTTTTCACTTTTCCGTAAAGTGATCATTGTACTGCCGCTGACCCTGTGGCTGCCCCACATCATCAACCCCGCGGTCAACGGAGTTTACCTGGCCGAGCCCATCTCGAACGTGATCGGCGGGCTGGCATGCTTTATAACCATGTATCTTACGGTCTACCGGAAACTTGGATGAGTCAGAGGGGTGGGACAATAGGGACGTTCGCCTCTGTCCCATTTTCTGAAAATGGGACAGAGGCGAACGTCCCTATTGTCCCACCCCTCTGACTCATCTTTAAAATTCATGGCTCTTTGTCATACTATTCTCTTGCATAAAAGATAAAAAGTGGTTATACTGTTCTAAGCGTTCAGGAACGGGTGTTATCAGCCATAGTTCCATAATGATAATGAGTCAGAGAAAGGATAAACAATGGAAATTACAAAGAAGACCACAATGGGTGAAATGCTTGAGTACGATATCAATATTGCCTACATCCTGATGAATGCAGGAATGCACTGCGTAGGCTGCCCGTCTTCCGTAGGGGAATCCCTGGAAGAGGCATGCATGGTTCACGGCCTGGATGCCGATGAAGTGATGGGCATGATCCAGAACTATCTGGAAGAGAAGGAGCAGATCCATTAATAACAGCAATGGACTGAAGCCAACTGAAGCCAGTGTTTTTTGAGGTGAGAATGAAAAGGAAGCGGATCGAAAATGACCCGCTTCCTTCTTTTTATTAACATTTATAATATTTCAAGCACTTTATGCAGCAGTGAATGAAGCTGCGTTGCATCTTCCGGTGCAAGCGGGATACAGCTGCCCACCTGCATCGGGATCTGCCTGGCTGGTTCTTTCAGTGCCTGCCCTTTTTCGGTAAGAGAAACGTTTACGACACGCTCATCTTCCTTGCTTCGGAACCGCTTAACAAAGCCGGCTTCTTCCATTTTTTTGAGCAGCGGCGTCAGTGTTCCGCTGTCCAGATATAATGCCTTGCACAGATCGCCGACACGGACATTGTCCTGTTCCCAGAGCACCAGCAGTACGATATACTGGGTATAGGTGATGCCAAGCGGTTTCAGATAAGGTGTATAAAGGTTTACCACCTTTCTGGAGCAGGCATAGAGAGGGAAGCAGAGCTGGTTTTCAAGACGCAGCACTTCATCGGGGATTTGGGGCAGGGCAGCGGCAGCAGCCGTGGCCTGTTCAGGTGTGACATTTGTATTTGACATAGATTTTTCCTTTTTGTTTAAAAGTGGGACAAAGGGATGAGTCAGAGGGACGTTCACCTTGACTCATTGCGGCAGATGCAGCATGTCAGCAATGCTGACTGCTGCCTGCAAAATGAGTCAAGGTGAACGTCCCTCTGACTCATCATTACAGATTGGAGTCGATCCAGGCAGTGAGTGCTTCCTTCGGTTTGAAGCCGACGGACATGTCCACTTTTTTGCCATCCTTGAAGAAGCCAAGGGCCGGGATGCTCTGGATGCCGTACTCGGCAGCGAGGGAGGGGTTGTCATCTACATCGATGTTGTAGAAAGCAACTTTATCACCGTAAGCTTCGGAGATGCCTTCCAGAACAGGAGCCAGCATTTTGCAGGGACCGCACCATGTGGCGGAAAAGTCTACCAGGGCTGCTTTGCTTCCAAGTACTTCGCTGAATTCGTTTTCGGAAATCTTCTTAACCATAATTACCTCCTGAAATATTGATCATTTATTATTGCTTAATTATTGGCTGCCCGTTTTTTCTGGTCAATGTAGGAAACGGCGGAGAGTACCGCGACATTTCCTTCGCCGGCAGCTTTGATGTACTGATAGGGGAGACCTGCGATATCACCGCAGGCGAAGCATCCGGGGATATTGGTAGCCATCTGGCGGTTTACGACAACATGGCTTCCGTCTGTCTCGAGGCCGGGTACCAGCTGGCCGGGAGAGATGCTCTCACGCAGAACAAAGACTCCGTCCACCGGATGGGATCCCTGTTCGGTCTCCACGATGGTCTTGCCGTCGGCCTGTGAAATGGCCTTCGGTTTCTCACGGATGACTTCCACGCGGTCCGGAAGATCAACTTCTCCGGTATAAACGGGGAAGTAGTAGACCTTGTCTGCTACCTCGGAGAGGAATTCAGCCTCGGCTTCCTCGCGCGGGCTGTAGCCGAGAACGGCTGCTGTCTTGCCGCGGTACAGCGGGGCATCGCAGGTGGCGCAGTAGCTTACGCCGCGTCCTACAAGGGCTTCTTCGCCAGGCAGAAGTTTGCCGGGGATGACGCCGGTTGCCAGGATGACGGTGGTCGCCTCATACATTGTATCGGCGGCCTGAAGCGCAAAATAGTCGCCCATGGCGTAGATGGCATTGATGCGGTCCTCCGTGATAGAGATGCCCAGCTTGTCCAGATGAGCCTGAAACGCATTCTGAAGTTCGCTGCCGGGAATGGACGGAAGGCCGAGATAGTTTTCGATGGTATGAGCTTTCTCCACCTTCAGGCTTCCGTTTTTGCTTCCGAGAAGCAGTACCTTCTTGTTACGGATGGTGCCGGTAACGGCTGCGGACAGGCCGGCAGGGCCTGTGCCGATGATAGCGATATCATAACGTTCCATATTCACTCCTCCCATTCCGGATCAGATGAGAGCCGCAACACACTCAGCTACTTTTTTCATATCTGCTGTCGGTTCAAATCTTGCCACAACATTGCCGCTGCGGTCAACTACAAATTTTGTAAAATTCCATTTGATATCCGGATTGTTCTTGTAATCCTTGTCGATCTTCTTCAGCATCAGGCCCATGGCAAGCGCTGCGGGGCTCTTGCCGAAGCCTTCGAACCCTTTCTGGCTCTTCAGGTACTGGTAGAGCGGAAGAGCGTTTGCACCGTTGACATCGGATTTCTTCATCTGCGGGAACTGCGTGTTGTAATGCAGCGTGCAGAATTCGTGGATCTCATCATCGGTTCCGGGTGTCTGACCGGCAAACTGGTTACAGGGGATATCCAGGATCTCAAGCCCCTGATCGTGATATTTTTCATACATTTCTTCCAGATCCTTATAGTGGGGAGTGAATCCGCAGCCTGTAGCTGTATTTACAATGAGAAGAACTTTTCCTTCGAACTGTTTCAGAGATACTTCCTCATTCTTAGGATTTAATACGCTGTAATCATAGATGCTCATGT
>CACZSG010000084.1 GCA_902783665.1 uncultured Lachnospiraceae bacterium
AACGTAGAAGTTGAAAAAGCAGCCCCCACGGAAGAGAAGACCATCGATACGGATCTTGTCATCATCGGCGGCGGCGGAGCAGGCATGACAGCAGCCATCCGTGCCAATGAGCTGGGCATTCATACCACGCTTATCGAAAAAATGTCCTTCATGGGCGGCGCCATCTCCATCAGCGGCGGAAACCAGGTCGTCATGGGTTCCCAGATGCAGAAAGATCTGGGCGTGACAGACGATTCCGTTGAAAGCATGGTAGAAGACTTCATGGCAAACGGTGCAAACCTGAATGTACCGGAACTGATCACCCTGTATGCGGAAAACGTTGGCGAAACCAGCGACTGGTTGCAGGAAGAAGGCGTTACTTTCAATCTGGAAGGCGGCCTTCACAAACTGGCAGAGTATTCCCATGACAGAGAGCTTGCCTATACCGGAAGCGGTGCAGGTGCAGCAGAAGCTATGCGCGGTCTGATCGAGAACAGCGACGTGGAAGTCCTGCTGAACACCCGTGCGACAGAACTGATCAGCGACGGCAACGGCGGAGTAGCCGGCGTAGTCGCAAACGACGACACCACCGTTTACACCATCAACGCAAAAGCTGTTCTTCTTGCGACAGGCGGATACGGCTACAACAAGGACCTTCTGGAAGGCGACATGAAGAACGCGCTCTATTACGGACCTGTTTCTTCTACCGGAGACGGCCTGATCATGGCTACCGCAGAAGGCATCGACGCGGATACCAGACTTCTTGAGTACGGAAAGCGTTATCCGAACGGAATCGAAGTATCCGAAGGAATCGCGAAATCCACCATCAACGGCAACATCCCGGCATGGACCATGAGCGCAATCCTTGTTAATAAAGAAGGCGCACGTGTCGTAAACGAAAAAGCCAGCAACCGTACCATCCTGGAAACAGAACTGGAACAGACCGGTCAGCAGCTTTACCTTGTTATGGACCAGGCGACCTTTGATGTCTGGAAAGACGCTCTCGGATACGATGTGCAGGAATATCTGGATGCTAACGGAACCACCACACCGGTATTCGGACACGGAGATACACTGGAAGAGGCAGCTGCCGCTGCAGGCGTGGACGGAAAATCTCTGGAGCAGACCGTCAAGCTTTACAACAGCTATGTGGAAGCAGGCACGGACGAAGATTTCGGACGTTCCGGCGATTACCTGACAACACCGATCGGCGATGGCCCGTACTATATCGTGGAGCAGAAACCGCGTTTCGCAACCACCATGGGCGGTCTTGTGATCGACACGGACCTTCACGTGATCAACAAAGACGGCGCTGTTATCAACGGACTGTACGCAGCCGGAGAAGTAGTCGGCGGCGTTATGGGCGATGACTCACCTTCAGGCGCAAACAACGGATGGGCTGTTACATCAGGAAAACTGGCAGCTCAGAGCATCGCGGCTGCACTTGGCGGATCTGAAGAGTAAAATTCTTAAAACTCAGTAAAAACCAAGAACGGATAAAAATGAGAACCCTCTGTATGTCATACGGCATACAGAGGGTTCTCATTTATGAGTATTCAGTTTTGTATTTCCGGTTTCGGGTTTTCATAGTTTCAGTTTTTCACAGTTCCAGGTCTTCAGTTCGAAGGCGGATAAGAGCTCAGCCTTCCTCATCGATCAGATTACGATTGTCCCGGAGATCTTTTTGACGCTTCTGAAGGTAGATGGAAGTAGTGGAAGGACTCTCGTGGTTCAGAGCCTCCTGTACAAGCGTCAGATCGCCCTCAGAGGCCCGCAGGAGATTGGTGGCATAAGTTGACCGCATCTTGTGCGGCGTCATTCTGGAGCCCACCTCAGGCGCTCCTGCAAGGGCATATTTCTTTACCAGCAGCTGTACGCTGCGGACCGAAAGCCTGGTTCCCTTATATTTACCTATAGTGACAAGAAACAGTGCTTTTTCTGCAGGATCCGGCTGCAGGAGAGGGCGGAGGCGGATATACTCCTGCAGGACCTCCTTGACCTGGTCGGAGAAATAGACATTGTCTATCTTGTCTTCTTTTCGATTGACATGAAAATAACAATCTGTGAAATTGATGTCATCCAGATTGATCCCCACCAGTTCGGAGACACGCAGACCGGTCCTGACCAGGGTCAGACAGATGGCATTGTCCCTGGCGACCGTCACATCGTTCCGGTATGCTTCCTGGTGCCGGGTCATGTTCGTTCCGTACTGAATACTGTCAAACAGGCCGGTTTCGTTTTCATGATTCAGGGTGATCACTTCATGGCGTCTCTTTTTCCCGCGTTTCACATCCTTGATCACATTGTGTCTGAGGCGTCCGTGGCTGATCGAATAGTCCCAGAGAGAATTCAGGGCGCACAGATAATGGTTCACGGAAGATTCTTTGTTCTGCCTGCCGTCGGAGGCTTTGCCTACGCGGATATAGTGGGTAAATTCCTCAATATCCTCAGCCTCAAGATGTGACAGATCATCGTAGGTGATCTGTTTCAGGTCTTTATTGCGGTAAAAAGAATTATTTTCATGCAGATACTGAAAGAACACGTGGATCCGCTGAAGATACTGATACATGGTGGTCGCGGTAACAGTTCCTTCAATGCCGCGTTCATAAGTTCTGCAGAAATCCGGTAGCTGTGTCAGAAGTTCCTCGGATTTATTTCTGTATTCACGGCGTTTGCCTTCTTTGTATTCGAATTCACTCATCGGATCAATTTTCCTTTTTCGTTTTTGAATTTCTGATCATATTTTAAATCCTGATCAAACCGGTTATTCAGATAAAAACAGACTGCACAAACGGCCGGTTCAGGCAGATCCGTTAATGCAGTCAGATTATAGCAGGTCTTCATTTTCCTGTCAATCTATTCGTATAATCTATATTATGCGAATAGTTATATGTCAAATAACCTATCTGCTGTTCTTTTATTCTTTCCACTCAA
>CACZSG010000085.1 GCA_902783665.1 uncultured Lachnospiraceae bacterium
CTCCGCCAGGCAGCTCTTTTTGCAGAAGAAGGCCGCCGGATCTGTGCCGTCATCGGCCCTGTTCAGCTCTGGTCAGAGGAAGATGCCCAAAGAGAAGCGGCCTCACTGAAAGCAGGCGGCTGTCTCATCTTTGCGGAATTGCCGCAGATCCTGCGCATGGATACGGCAGAAAAGCTGAAGGAGGATCCGGCTCTCCGGAAAGTTCTCGATTCGGCGGACGGATTGGTCGTCCGGACCCTGGATGCCGCAGGTTTTCTTCTTCAGGAAGGATTTCGGAAGCCCTTGTTCGGATCCTCCGGTCTGTACGCATACAATACCGCGGCAGTACAGGTTCTTTCCGATCTCGGGATCAGCGGCCGGCTTCTTCCGGATGAACTGACCGCAAGAGAGATGAAACCCCTTACAGGCAGCCGGGCGGACCAGGGCATATCGGCACTTACCGTCTACGGCCGGACAGCTTTGATGTTTACGGCCCAGTGTCTTCTTGACAACACGGCAGGATGCGCAAAAAAAGCAGGATGGCTTCGCATGAGAGACCGGAAGGGAATGGATTTCCCTGTCTTCCGTGACTGCTTTTCCTGCTGCAATGTAATATACAATTCCGTTCCGCTGAATCTGTTTCCCTGCATGCAGGAGGTTCAGGCTCTGGGGCCCGAAAGACTGCATCTTTCCTTTACAGATGAGACAGGGAAAGAAATGAGACAGATCCTTGATGCGGCAGACGGCATATTATCCGGCAGGACGGCAGAGACGTTTCCTGTCAGCGGCACACGCGGACATTTCAGAAAAGGAGTAGAGTAGGAAAGATGTCAAATCTGATCATACAGATTTCCAGATATCTCATCATTATCCTTATGGCACTGTATACATTTCAGTGCTTTTCCGTGCTGCGCCAAAAAGATGAAGAGGACAGGAATTTTATTTTCCTCAGGCAGAATGTCCTGATGTTTTTCCTTCATTTTGTCTGCTTCACGGTCCTTTATCTTGAGATCGACGATATCCGGGTCCTGTATTTCTACGGCGCCCAGGCAGCCTATCTGCTGATCACGCTGGTCCTTTTCCGGCTCATTTATCCGCTCGCTTCGCGACTGCTGATCAACAATATGTGCATGCTGATCACCATCGGATTTGTGATGATCACAAGGATCTCCTACGACCAGTCCGTGCGTCAGTTCGAGATCATAGCCGCCTCCACCGTCATCGCCCTGATCGTTCCGGTCCTGATCCGGAAACTGAAGTTTCTGACTAAGATCTACTGGTTTTATGCCATTGCCGGGCTGGTACTGCTGGGCATGGTCGCCGTGCTCTCCAGAAGTGTTTACGGCGCGAAGATCACATTTACTGTTGCCGGGATCACCGTGCAGCCTTCCGAATTCGTCAAGATCATCTTTGTCTTTGCCGTTGCAGGCATGCTGGGGCATTCAGGAAGACAGATACGGCAGATCGTGATCACGACCATCCTGGCTGCCCTGCATGTGCTGATTCTGGTCGTGTCAAAAGACCTGGGCAGTGCCCTGATCTTCTTTGTCACTTACCTGGTAATGCTGTTCGTCGCCACCAGGAATCCTTTCCTGACACTTTCCGGTATCCTGGCCGGATGCGCCGCCGCCGTTGCCGCATACTTTCTGTTTTCCCATGTGCGCGTGCGTGTGCAGGCCTGGCAGGATCCTTTCTCCGACTACTATGTGGGAGGCTACCAGATCTGCCAGTCCCTGTTCTCAATCGCGGCAGGAAGCTGGTTCGGCACCGGGCTCTATCAGGGTTCCCCCACTGCGATCACCTTCGTGGAGCAGGATTTCATGTTCTCGGCCATCGCCGAGGAGCTCGGCAGTGTATTCGGCATATGTCTGATCCTTGTCTGCATGAGCTGCTTTGTGATGTTCGTGAATATCTCCATGCAGCTGAAAAACAAGTTCTACCGTCTGGCCGCGGTCGGACTGGGAACAGAGTACGCCACCCAGGTCTTTCTGACTGTCGGCGGCGGAATCAAACTGATCCCGCTGACGGGCGTCACGCTTCCCCTTGTCAGCTACGGCGGCAGCTCCGCGCTGACGACGCTGATCATGTTCTCCATCGTACAGGGAATGTACATGATCCACAGGGATGAGGAACTCAGAAAGCTGGAACTCAGGAGAATGGAAGAGGCTGCCGGAAGAGCAGAGGAGCAGGGCATGCCTGCCGAAAACCGGCCCCGTCCTGTCCGGGAGCCTGTACGCAATGACAGTTTCAGACAGGAGGACATTTTCCCGGAGGATCTGCCCGAAGATTCCTATCCGGATATGTCCTACGATGAGGCCTACAAGGATGCCTATGAGCCGGACAATCTTGAATACGAGATAGACCGGGAACTGTATGAAGGCCAGTACCATTATGACGGAAGACAGGAATACGGCCGGAAAAAAAGACGATAGACAGGAGGTGACCGTATGCGGCGAAAAAAACAGAACGCTTCAGACGCTCAGGAGCTTCAGGCAGATCAGAACCAGAACAAATCAGCCAGAGAGATCCGGGTGCGCGAAGTCCGTTTTGACGATGAGACTGCCGAGCAGGACCGTCCTTCGCGCAACACGGAACTTGGCATCGTCACGTACAGCTTTGTCCTGCTTTTTCTTATCCTGATCGGATATCTGACCTACCTGAACGTATTCCGGGTGTCAGATCTGAATGCCAGCGTATACAATTCCAAAAATGATGTGAATATGGACAAATATGTCCGCGGCAGCATTATTTCCGCCGACGGCAACGTGCTTGCGGAGACGCAGATGCTGTGGGACGGAACGGAAGTGAGGGTCTACCCCTACTACAATATGTTTGCCCATGTGGTAGGGTATTCCGTAAACGGAAAAGCCGGTCTGGAATCCGTCTGCAACAACGACCTGCTTTCCTCCCATGCCTCCATCCTTTCCCAGCTGAAAGAGAATGACGGGACCAAAGAGCACGGAGACAATCTGATCCTTACCCTGGACACCACCGTTCAGCGGGCAGCCTACGAGGCCCTGGGCGGATACAACGGAGCAGTGATCGCCATGGAACCCTCCACCGGCAGGATCCTGGCCATGGTCTCCAAACCTGATTTCGACCCGAATATCATTGCCGATATCTGGGACAGCGTGGTAAACGACAGCTCCAGCAGCATCCTGCTGAACAGGGCCACCCAGGGGCTGTACCCGCCCGGATCCATCTTCAAGATCCTGACAACGCTTGCCTATATGCGCCAGCAGCCGGGAAGCTACCGGGACTTTCAGTATGACTGTACCTCCAGCGTGACGCAGGGGGATGTCACCATCAGCTGCTACGCGGACTCCGTCCACGGAACGGAAGATCTGAAATCCGCCTTTGCCCATTCCTGCAACACAGCCTATGCGACCATCGGTCTGGAGCTGGATCCGGAGGAATTCGCGGATCTGTGCGATGATTTCCTGTTTAACCGCGCCCTTCCCACCAACATGATGCACAGCACCTCCCAGTTTGTCCTGGGAAAGAAATCCGGGTATGCAGAAGAAATGATGACGGCCATCGGACAGGGAAACACACTGGTGACCCCTCTTCACATGGCGCTGATCACCTGTGCCGTCGCGAACGGCGGACAGCTGATGCGGCCTTATCTGGTGGATCACATGGAAGCCTACGACGGAACTGTCGTATCCCAGACCACCCCGTCCAGATACCGCAGGCTGATGACTTCGGAAGAAGCCAGGATCCTGAAGGAGTACATGGCTGAAACCGTCAACAGCGGCACCGCCACCCAGCTGAGCTGGTACGGATTTACAGCCGCCGGTAAAACAGGTTCGGCCGAATATGTCTCCAATGGATATGAAGGAACCCACTCATGGTTCGTCGGTTTCTCGAACGTGGAGGATCCTGATCTTGTCGTGGCTGTCATCGCCGAAGATGGAGGAACCGGAAGCGAAACAGCGGTTCCCATCGCCGCCCAGGTGTTTCAGGCTTATTACAGCAGATAGCGCAAAAGTCCTTGCCTGATCTCTGAAAATAAGGTATACTTATTTCCAGTTGTCGGCTGCGATGTTTCAGGCAGCCGGTCCGAGCACCACGCAGACAGGAGGCATTGCAATGATCGAAGCAACAAGCTGTGGCGGTGTAGTAATCTTTCGGGGAAAAGTGCTTGTTCTGTACAAAAACTATAAGAACAGGTACGATGGCTGGGTCCTTCCGAAGGGAACAGTAGAAGAAGGCGAGGAGTACAAAGAAACAGCTGCACGTGAGGTACTGGAAGAAACCGGTGTAAAAGCTACCATCATCAAATACATCGGCGCAAGTCAGTATACCTTCTCCATTCCGGATGATGTTGTGTCAAAAGAGGTACACTGGTACCTGATGATGGCGGACAGTTACTACAGCAAACCGCAAAGAGAGGAGTTTTTTGTCGATTCGGGGTATTACAAGTATCATGAAGCGTATCATCTGCTGAAGTTCTCCAACGAAAAGATGATACTGGAAAAGGCTTATAATGAGTACCTTACTCTGAAGAAGGAAAATCTCTGGGGAAGCAAGAAGTATTTTTAAGGGGTGCGCGCGGCGCGCCTCTTTTTTTATCCTGCAGGAATATCCTATCTTATACTCTTCGTAACCGCCCCATCCGTACATGCGCTTGTAAAAGCCCGTCATTTATGGTAAATTGAAATTTGTCTGGAGGAGATTGTATTCATGAATTCACTTCGATGGCACGACAAACTGTATATCGGCAGGAACGCGTCCGGAAATAAAGATACCCTGATGAAACAACTGTATGCAGGGGACATTCCTGCCGGCTTTTATCTGATCACACTTCCGGTACAGCAGGAAAACCAGCTGCAGATCTTTTCTGCCAGAAACATACAGCCATGGCTTGAGCGTACCGGTCCATTAACCGTTGTGGGCATCGCCTCTGACTATGAGGAGGCCCAGCAGCTGGTTGCTGAAATGACACAGGATTCGCTGCAGCTGTTTCAGGAACCGTGCCCAAGAAAACTGTTCGAATCCGACTGTTCGGATGACCCCACCGGGAGATAGCCATGCTGCATTTTCTACTAGTCATCCTGAAAATACTGGGAATCGTGCTTCTGATCCTGCTTGGCATCCTTCTGTTCCTGGTTCTTCTGGTCCTTTTTGTGCCGGTGCGGTATAAAGGGTATCTGAAAAAAACGGATCGGCCGGAGGGCGATGTCCCGGGCGGAGGCCTGTCGGTAAGCTGGCTTCTGGGATTTCTGCATGCCGATCTTGCGTACAGATTCCGGGAGGGAGCTCAGGTCTCTTTCCGGCTGGCAGGCAGATCTTTTTCATCCACCCGGAATGGAGAAGTTCCACAGCCTTCTGTACCTTCCCTTTCCTCAGGGCCTGCCAAAACCAGTGACAGAACAGCTTCCACTCAGACAATTCCTTCCGGATCTGCGGACAGCGGGAAAACGTCCGCCCGGACAATTCCTTCCGGAACTGTGGAAAACAGAAAAACGTCCGCTCATCCGGACCGTCCGGGCATAAAGATAAAACAAACAGAAGAGAAGCGTTCTGCTGATGCGGCTTCTGCAGGTAAAGATAAACCTGCCGCAAATCCGCGGAAGATAAAGAAAATCAGAAAAAAACCTGTCTCTGTCCTGAAGGAAAAATGGACTGCCTTTCAGAACATGATCACAGATCTTGTTCTCCGCCTGATTGAATTCCTTCTTTCGATCATGACTGATATCCTGGATTTCCTTTTTTCTTTCCCTTATCAGAATGATCTGTTCCCCGAAAAGGCGGCAGAACTGACCGGAAAAGTGAAAAAAGCAAGGAATTTCCTTGTCAGATATGAAGTATCAGTGATCGCGGGATATCTTTTCAGAGAAGCCGGATATCTGATCCGGCATTACAGACCGCGCAGGGTCAGCGGCTGGGCAAGGTTCGGTACAGGAGACCCGGCCGTGACCGGCTGGATCCTCGGCGGAATCTCTCTTATTCTTCCGGAATGCGCTGAGGACTATACCACAGAACCCGATTTTTATGACCCATGTTTTGAAACGGAAACATTTTTCACAGGAAGGCTGAGAATCTTCCATGCCGTGAAATCACTGGCTGCAGTCCTGCTGAGGCGCAGGACCATCCGTCTGATCAAAGGACTGTTGAAACGACGTAAAGGAGAATGATCATGTCAGACAATTTTCAGGGAAACGTAGATGCGCTGATCCAGGGAATGGATCACTTTGTAACCTCCAAGACCGTTGTCGGTGACGCAAGGACAGTGGGAGACGTCACCATTATTCCGCTTGTGGATGTTTCCTTCGGAATGGCCGCCAGCTCAAAAGGAGAGGAGAAAAAGCGCGGCAACGGCGGCGGGATGGGCGGAAAGATCTCTCCGAGTGCTCTTCTTGTGATCCAGAACGGACAGACCCGTCTGGTCAATATCAAGAATCAGGATGCCGTAACAAAGATCATCGATATGGCACCGGATTTCGTGAACCGTTTTTCAGCATCCATCCGCGGCAAATCAGACGAGGAGAAGAAAGTAGACAAAGCGGCCCGGGAAGTATCCGATGAGAACAGAAAGAACTTTTGACAGGAGAGACTGATAACCGATGAATATTACATGGCTGGGAAACGCCTCCGTTCTTCTTCAGACAGGAGGAGAACAGCTTCTGTTTGATCCTTTCGCCGAACTGATCGGCGGCGCAAACCCTGCAGTACTGGATGATTTTTCCGGCTGCAGTACCATTTTTGCGACCCATGGTCATTTCGACCATCTGTACTTTGTCCCGGATCTCATGGACGGGCAGGACAGGACCCTGTTCTGTACGGCGACGCCCGCCGGGACTGTTGAGCGTTATGCTGAAGCAAATGATCAGATCGTCTCCGTGCGTCCTGGAGATACCTTCCGCCTGGGCGAAGTTCAGGTGACTGTCTGGAAGGGCAGTCACATAAAAAGCAGCCTGTCTTATAAGCTTAAAAAGCTTTGTTCGCTTCGGATCCTGAAGTATTTTCGAAATGCTCGGTTCATCGCCTATGCAAACCGCCGCTTCCCGGAAAACGGGGAGACCGTATGTTATGAGATCAGATCTGAGGGAAAAAGTGTATTTGTGATGGGAAGTCTTGGACTGGATCCTTCAGTCAGCTATCCGACAGGAATGGACGTCCTGATCCTGCCGTTCCAGGGAAGTGATCATCTGGAGGAGAAGGCCATGGATGTCATTGGCCGGCTTCGTCCCCGCAGGATCGTCCTGAGCCATTTCGACGATGCTTTTCCGCCTCTCACGGAAAATGTACCGACCACCGGTCTCTACCGCCTTATAACTGAAAAATATCCGGAGATCCAGACTGTCAGACCGTCGTTTAAAAAGACGCTCACTGTACGCTGAGCACTCTCTAACAGTCATATTCCGGCCATACTTAAGATACCAGAAGGCTGAATTTGAAATATAGAGGACTGAACATGAGCGGCATGAATTTCAAATATGTGCGGATTCAGGGCAAGGAACTGGCAAATAATACTATGTTCGCGAAGGGCGTCTTCAGCATGTGCTGGAAGCTGGTCCAGGATGATGTCATGGAGCAGGAGGATGCAGATCTGTACATGGAGATCGACGGGTGGTTTTCGGAACATCTTCCGTGGCCGGAGCCCTGCATGAGACAGGAACCGGTCGTCTGCTGGTTCAAGACGGAAAATTCCGATGAAATGTTAAAAATGATCCGTCCCGCCCTGTGGCTGCTGGAGCGGTACAATCATCCCTATTATCTGGTATATACGAACACCCCCGGAGAGATCGTATATGAAGACCAGTATCAGATCGCCGCAAAAGTGGACGGATATCTCCAGATCGAAGAACTCCAGCCTTCCTGGTCCCCGGAAGCCCGGGAAGCCCGGGATCCGGACCGCGGGAATCCCTGATATTCAGGATAACGGATGCCAGCTCCCTGACATCAAGGAGCAAGCCGGACACCCTGCCATTCAGGCCTCAGACAGCCAGGCCCCGAATTCCGCCGGCGTTTTGAAGTAGAACGGACTGTTCCCGCGCATGAATTCCTCGATCTGCGGTACATCGTTCGCCCAGCCGGAGGCAGCGAAAGGAACACCTGCCGCGGCGGCCATCTCAAAGCCTGGTTTCAAATCATCGAGGACAAGCAGTTCCTCCTGTCTCAGATCCATCTGACGCATGATCTCATAGAGAGCATAGGGATCCGGTTTTCTCAGATGAGGCTCCAGTTCCCAACCGAACACGAGATCAGGGACGGGAAGATCGTTGGCGGCATAGTCACGGTAAATATATTCACTGTAAGAGTGGGAGACGACACAGATCAGTCCCCCCTCTTTTTTATGTCTTACAAGAATGTCCCGCATGCCGTCATAGACCTTTGGAATATGATTCTTTACATAGGCGCGCCAGAAGTTTTCTTCTTCTTTCATTTCTTCCGGTGACAGACCGCAGATGTCCCGGAAAAGCGGGACCACCCCGGGTTCAAAATTCAGGGCAAAATATTCCTCCAATGTCATGGAAATCTGCGGACGCTTCAGTTTCATAAATTCCCTGAAGGCAGGGAAGTGAATGGTTGCAGTGCTGTTGACGATCGTATCGTCATGATCCAGCACCAGACAGCGGTAGCGCATGACTGCATTCCTCCTTCAGATATTCGTAAAAGTCTTCCGCGGTGGAAGAGAGCGGTGTATTGATCTTTCTGCCGATGCAGAGCTGTCCGTTGAAACCGGAACCGGTAATAGGGATCGCGGAAAAATCCGTGCCGAAGATCTCGGAACTCTGTGTCGTGACTCCGCATCCCAGACCGGCCCGGACCATACCGATCACAGCCCTGTCCTCGTCAGCCTCACTGATGATTTTAACCCTGATATGGTTTCTGCGGTAAATATCGGCCAGTATATCATGAAGAGCCGTGTTTCTGCTGTGCGCCACAAAGGCCTCGCCATCCAGCTCCCTTATGTCCACAGATTTTCGCCCCGCCAGTCTGTGGAACTTTGGTGTGATCAGCATCAGATGCTGATCGATCAGCGGTGTGAAAACAATTCCGGAGTCGTCCACCCGCGAAGAGACAATCAGGTCCAGGCTGCCGGCCTTCAGTTCCGATGCAAGTGCATCCGATGTATCGTTTACACAGGAATAGAAGACCTTTCTGCCGGTCTTTTTCTGAAACCCCGTGATCCATCGGGGAAACAGTTCATAAGCGGCGGCCATGACGATGCCGAGGCTGAGAAACGCGTCAGCATGAATCTGCTCATACTGCAGCGCGTCGCTTCCGACCTGGAGTTCATGAAGCGCATGATTCACATATTCCAGGTATCTTTTTCCCTGCTTCGTCAGCCTGACCCCTCGCCCGGCTTTCTCGAACAGTGGTACCTGCAGTTCTTCCTCCAGCTGATGGATGGCATTCGAAAGAGACGGCTGTGTAATATGCAGGGCCTCAGCCGC
>CACZSG010000086.1 GCA_902783665.1 uncultured Lachnospiraceae bacterium
CCGCCTGCATCTTCCCGGAGAACCCAATTATTATGCTGACGTGACCTTTACCGGTTCCGGAAGGGTGCGTATTGTAAACGAGGCAGGGTTCTGGAGCCTGAGCGAGGTGAAGAAACTGATCGCGGCTTCTGGTGCCGGCCCTCTGTCTGCCGGACTGACCTCCTCCGGTTCTGCAGATGCTGATGTTCTGGGACGCGACAAGGTGACCGCCGCTTTGAAAACGGCGCTTCCCCTTACAGCCCAGAACCAGATCGACCGCGGAGATATCCGTGACCTGACCGATCCCGCCCAGTATGTGACTGCCCTTCAGGACCGTCTGAACGGACAGCTGATCTCCCAGCTTGCCGCCTACGGCCTGACCCTGCAGGAGTTCGCCATGGATCTGCCCGGGAAGATCGATCTCTCCGGAGACCTTGCCGCAAGACTGAACGCGCCTGCCAGAAGGAACCAGATCATTCATGCGGCTGAGTCGGCGATCCGCCTGACCGCTTCCGGCCCGGTCCGCGTACATACAAAACAGGATCCTTCCATCTATGTAGACGAACAGTTTGCAGGAACATGCCATCTGCGCATCCGCGATGAAGCCGCTTTCTTCGGCCTGTCCGAAATCTCCCGCTTCATGACGGACAAACAGGCGGTCTCCGAAGCCTCCGTCACAGAACAGCTGAGAGGACGTCTGGTTCCTCTGTTCACAGAGGTCGTCAGCCGTGTCGCCCAGAGCATCGTGGAACAGACCAACGCGGATATCCGTGAGCTGAACCGCTTTACCGGCATCCTGAAGAACTCCGTGCTTGCGGGCATCTCCGAGCGTGTGGAGCCCTGGGGCCTTGTCCTTGAGACTCTGGACCTGGATGTCCCCGTCACCGTGGCCTCCTCCAACAACCTGGAGAAGCAGAGTGCTTATGAGGAGATCAAGACCGGCGTGAAGCTGGAGGAAGAGATCCGCAAAGTGGAGAACGATCACACCATCTTCGGTATGGATGAAGAGAAACGTGTGGAAATGCACAGACTGGATACACAGGATCAGCTCGACGACAGAAAGAACGAACAGGAACTGGCAAAACTGGAGCGCGCAAATGCCCTGAAGGCAGCCGAGCTTCAGAAAGGCGCAGACCTGGAAAAACTGGTGGACGAGATCGCGGAAGCCAAACGCAGCCGTGCCGACGCCGCCATCCTGGAGGACTACAAGCGGAAATACCGCCAGAGAGAAGAAAAGATCCAGGAGCAGCTGCAGGAAGCCCAGATGCTGCAGGAAGCCCAGATCGCCTCGAAGCAGCGTGAAACAAGAGCCGCCTTTGCCCGTCAGCTGGAAGAAGCCGAGAATCAGCGTGCGCTGAACGACCTGATGCACAAGATCGACGAGAGCAATCTTACCTGGCGCCAGAAACTGGATGAGTATGAACGACTTCGCGCACGCACCCAGGTCGAGGACCGTGCCGCGGAAAAGAAACTGGATGCGGATACGGATCTGCAGATCCTGCGTGACAGAAACGAGCTCTACTACCAGATCGGCTCCCAGAGAATCCGTCTGGACGCGGAGCAGGCTGAACTGCTTGAAAAGATCAACCGCTATACCGAAGACCGCAAAGAGCGCACGCTTGAAGCGGAGGCAGCCCGCCTGGAGCGGAAGGCCACTCTGGACTTCGAACATCGCCTGCAGGACCGCCGGGAACAGGTAGCCCAGCAGATCGAACTTCTGAAGGCCCGCTATGACCACGAACTCTCCATGCGCCAGAAAGACCTGGAGCTTGAAAAACTGCAGGAAGAAATGGCCTACAAGAAGACCGAAGTGCAGGCAGGCGCAGATGTCATGAAGACGCAGGCAGGCGCGGATTCCGCCGCCCGTATTGCCGAGGCGCAGGCTGCGCTGAAACGCGCCGAGGATCAGCTGGCCCGTGAGGAATCCATCGCAAAACAGGCCGAAGAATTCAAGAAGACCCTTCTGGAGATCCAGGCAGCCCTGGAGATGACCCGCCTGGGCAATGACAAGAACAAAGATAACCGCTGGGCCGATGTGGAGATCGCCAGAGCGAACGCCGGTGCTGCCGCGGCAAAAGCCACCGCGGAGCGCACTTCCGGTGCTGCCGGCCAGGCCGCGCAGGAACGTTTCCTGGAACTGGAACGCAAGATGGACCGCATCATCAACTCCGTCAGGGACCTTCGCACCCAGGTGAACACGCTGAAAAAGTGGCTGCCGCCCTATACAGCGGTGCCGCCCTACGGCTACAGAGGCGGTTTATACGGCGGTATCGGCGGAAACGCAACACCCCCTGTTTCTCCGGCCACGAAGATCTGCCCTCTGTGCGGCAAGAATGTCCCCGCAACAACAACGATCTGCCCGTTCTGCCAGAACCCGATCGTTTAAATGATTCTCATAAAAGCCGGGAAGCAGCCTGTGTAACAGGTTTGCTTCCCGGCAAAATACGATTTCGGAAGTAAAACAATCGAAATAATCAAAAGCAAAACAAGTCAAAAGCAAGGAAAGGTCATCGCTCATGGGAGATTCATACAATACATCAACGGAGCAGGTACAGCTGCCCGACATCTCAATGAAATGGCACAAATTTCTCATCAACTTTCTGATCTGGGTCTGGGTTGTGTTCGATATTTATAATGCCAGCCAGGATTATCAGGCTATCAAGATGCTGGGTGAAAACCTGAATCAGTTAAAAGCCGGTGTCCTGCTTCCGGTACAGACCGTCCTGTTCGTCATCTCAGCTATCTATACCATCAAGGTAAGGTTCGACCTGGCAAAATTCAAGAAGAAAGCCCCCGGTGAACTGCAGATCATGTTTATACTGACCATGGTCATCAATGCCATCACGATCATTCTCTATTCGCTCAATGAAATACCAATGGATTCTTCACTGGCAACTAACTTTGTCATGAATATCAGCGGACTGCTGTTTTACCGTCGGTATTATAACCTGAGAGACCAGTACTTTAACGTCGGCGATGGACAGCCAGCAAAAACCACTTCTGTTTCATCCGGGACAGCTGGCAGTTCCTCCGGGGTGAATGCGACTTCTGCTTCCTCCGGCAGCACCTATCAGTCATCCGGTTCCGCCACGGGCAGTGTTTCTTTTTCAGGATCGGCTTCTGAGACGTCTTCATACGAGACTTCTTCCGAGACCTCTTCTTACGGGACGACTTCAGGGACTTTTACTATGGGCTCAGATAGTTTCGTGACATCAACTCAGGAAACATCTTCCGGAAATACATTCTCTGCAGGGTCTGCAGCTTCGGTCTCCTCTTCCGGCGTCAATACAAAGCCGTCAGCACCGGCCTCTTCAGCAAACAAAGAATCATCATCAGGAAGCACCATCGCTCTGGTACTGATCCTGGCCTGTGCAGCTGCCCTGATCTGGAATGTATACAGAATTGTTGACACGCCTGCCGGCAGAGCTTCCGGGTATCCGGATTCCATCAGCCTGTTCGGAGTTCCTGTTCACTTCGCTTTTCTGATGGTCTATCCGATCGTCATGGTCATCGCAGTTCTGATCGCCGCTGCGGTCAAAAAGACCTGGGCACGGACTCTTTTCCTTGCAATAGCGTGCGACAGTTCCTTTACCACCGGTAACTGGACCTTCAATATTGTATTCTCCAGACTCATTGCCCCTGTATTCACAAGCTATGTTTCTGTTCAGATTATAGGAAAAGTTTTCACAATCCTGCTGCTGGCTCTGCTTGTGGGATACTGCGTGGAACGCTGGAAGAAAAAAGCCTGAAAGTATCAAAATCCAGATACAAACCCAAATATTAAGAAGCAGCCCTCAGGCTGCTTCTTCCTCTTCTGATTCCGTATTCTGATAGATATATTCATTTGCCAGCTCGTCGATCCGTCCCGATTCCTTCTCCTCTGCCAGGAACGCGTTGACTGCCTCCAGCAGGTCCTCGGATCCCTTCGGCATCAGGACTCCAAGCTGTCCGTTGGTGAAGGGCTCCTGGATCAGCGGCGCTGCCAGGCGGTCATCCTGCCCCACGTAGTAGCCGGCTTCCATGATCTCCGTGATCATGACATCGGCTTCTCCCTCGGCGATCAGGCCCGGGATCTCTTCGTTCACGTCGTGAATGGTGATGGTTGCTTCCGGCAGGTTCTCCCTTGCGAACTTCTCATTCAGGCCGCCGGGATTTTCCATCACGCGGACTTCCGGTTTATTGATGGCCTCCAGGCTGGTATATTTATCGGCATCCTCTGCCCTGCACAGGACTGTTTTCCCGTTTCCGAAATAGCCCTCAGACATCAGAGCCTCTTCTTTTCTGGCATCTGTGATGGTGATCCCGCAGATGGCCACATCAAATTTTCCGGCCAGTGTGTCGTCCATCAGGGTCGGCCATGTGGTGGGAACATATTCCAGCCCGATGCCAAGATATTCAGCCAGATCCTCTGCCAGTTCGGCGTCAAAGCCCCAGTAAGTACCTGTTTCTTCATCAAGATAGGACATGGGACGGTAATCACCGCTGGCGCCTACAAGGAGTGTTCCTCTGTCCAGAATCTCCTGCAGTTTTCCTCCCGCCGCGAGCGCTTCAATGTCAGTTTCTTCTGCGCCAGTTTCAAGTTCCGTTTCAGCGGCAGTGTCTGCCGGCACTTCTCCGGCCCGGGACGAGGCAGGCATACCTGCGGTAATCCCGAAAAGAAGTACTGCGGCAGCCGCCGACCTGCCCAGCTTTCTGAAAGCGTCCGTTCTTAATTCTTTAGATCTCATGCTGATATTACCTGCCTTTTATTTCTGTCGACAATCTGTCTGCTGATACCTCAATCTCTATCAAAAGCATGCCTGCTGATGCTTCATCATATTCACGAAAGCCCCGCCAGGAAAAGCTCGTAATAGTCGTCCTCTCCTTCCAGCAGCGGTGAATTCTCGCCGCCGCCATTGGTGCTGCGCCGCATGGCTGCATAAGCTTCCTCCCCGTAAAGGATCAGCTCCATCGGGGCCACCGGGCAGCCGGCCTGGGTGCTGATACGGCAGAATTCCTTCAGCGGATCAGCCGCTTTCCGCGTGTCCAGGAGCTGCTGGCGAAGCGGTTCGCTCTCCTTTGCCTTGCGGCGGAGTTCATCCAGATATTCACCGGTCCTGTCCATTCTGCTTCTCCTTTCTCATCTGTGCATCAGCGACAGAAGATCGTTCACGACTATGGCAAGCGCCTTGAAATTGATGGTATCCTTCATGGCGCTGCTTGGATTGGCCACTGCCAGGGAATTTCCGTTCCTCAGTTCCAGCACGAAGGTGTTCTTCTTCGGGTTCGTATTCAGCGGGATGGCCCTGGCCCCGGCAATGTTCAGGTACGGCGCGACAATGGTCGGGAATACCTGTTCCCGCACATTGATGTAGATTCGCTGCGTTGTCATCAGGACAACGGCATTTCCTTCAAATATGCCTTTCAGGCAGATCAGGCCCACCGGTTTTTCTCCCTGGGCCAGCTGTGCGCCCAGCAGTTTGATGGACTGGTTTAGCAGTTTGGGCTGGATCGCGGTTCCCACCCGGGCAGCTGCGTGCACGCTGGGCAGTTCCTGCCGCAGAAAATCAGCCAGCTCGGCTTCGGAAAGAAGTCTGCCGGCAGATCTGCGGGCTTCTTCTTCCTTTCTCTGCTGTTCACGGCGCCTGCGCTCTTCCTCTTCTCTTTGCTGCTGTTCGCGGCGTCTGCGCTCTTCCTCTTCTTTTTGCTGCTGTTCGCGGCGTCTGCGCTCTTCCTCTTCTCTTTGCTGCTGTTCGCGGCGCCGGCGCTCTTCCTCCAGCTGTTTTTTCTTTTCTTCTTCCTGAAGTCTTTTCTGCTCTTCTTCGCGCTTCTTCAGGTTCTCCTTCATGCGGCGTTCCAGTTCCGCCTTGTTCTGTTCTTCTTTCTTCTGCTGTTCCCGTCTGAGGCGTTCCTTGTCCCCATCTCCCGCTTTCTGTTCCCGTTTTCTTTTGGCAGCTTCCTCTGCCGCGGCTGCTTTCCGGGCATCCCGGTTCTTCGCGAGCAGCCCTACCAGCATGCTGTTTTCCTTGGCATCCCTGGCCAGATTCATGATGAGACTGAAGACAGGTTCCTGGTCCAGGTCCACGTCGCTTCTGGAAGCCAGCGCCTCAGCGCTTATCACTTCCTTCCGGGCGCACAGGGCATACAGATGCACCCGCACATTATCCAGATACTTTCCCTGCTCTATCAGCTGATCATACCGTTTCAAAACCTGACTGTATTTTTTCCCGAAAAGGAACAGCTGCATCTGCACCAGAATGCTCTGCAGGCTTTCCTCTTTCTCGTCCGGTCCTTCGTCATCCTTCGGTTCCGGCAGCAGGGACTCCAGGCTTTTTTCCAGCGCTTCATGCGCCTTTACGCCGTCCATGATGGCCTGCTTATTCGGATTCAGGGCCTTCGGGATCTGGTAGGGGCTCATGTTCCCTGCCAGATAGCAGAACAGAATGCGGTCGGTCTTCCCCTGATGCTTCTTTTCATATTTCTGCAGCCACTGGAAGCGGGACCATTCGTTCCGCACCCACTGGGCGTTCATATGCTCCGGCGTGGTCCCCACTACGATCAGAGCCTTCGAGGACATGAGGGCCGATATGATATAGGGCTCGTAGTCCTGCCCGGCCGGGATCACCGTTCTCCGGGAATTGAATACCCGCAGGCCCAGATCAGTCAGGAAATCGTACAGGTCCGCCGCCACATCGCTGTCTTTCGTGTAGTGCCCGTCTTCGTTCTGTTTGACAGACAGGAAGACATCGTACTGGACCTGGTCCCGCACCATACGGTAGTTTTCCAGGATCCGGTCGATCTTCGCCAGTTCACCCCTGTAATAGGCGCCGGACCGGCTGTCCATGTTCTTATCAAGTTCACTGCGGACGGAAAGTTCCGCCGGGTCTGTCAGATCAGGGTTCAGGATGATGGGAATGAACGTGCCATCCCCGTCCTGCTGGTATTCCACGCAGTAATGGCAGAGCACCAGACGCCAGTAGACCTCGGCATCCGCTCCGCCTTTAGTGATGACCTGATGATAGAATTCATCCGCTTTTTCGTAATTTCTGTCGCGCTGATAGTTCTCCGCCTGATGATACAGAGACACAAGCTCGTTCAGCTGGGCAGCCTGCCACTGGCCGTGGAATTCCTCCAAGGTCGCCTGGGTCTTTTCCGCGGTTTTCTGCAGCTGATCCACCTTCCGGTCAAGCTTCTTCTGGCCGGCCAGCAGTATATCGGAAGCGCCGCGCACTTCTTCCAGCCGCTTCAGGTCCTCCTCGTGAATGGAAAAGCTCCAGTTGTAGAAATCGCCGATCAGCCTCTGCTGGGCCTGCTCCTCCATATGAAGGTTCTGCAGCAGATTCACGATCTCGGTCTGCATCTGCAGCTTCGCGATGGTCTGATCCTGGGTGGTCAGGATGCGGTCCGCGATCCCGCGCAGCACGTCCAGCTTCGCGCCGGCACCGCTCTGATTCTCCATCAGCGTATATAAAAGATTGCGGAGCACGTCCGTGTCCTGTCCCTGGCGTTCGGAAAGCCCTTCCACCAGCTCTTTCAGAGCCTTGCCCGCTTCGGCATCTTCCTTCAGCATGCCGGTAATGCGGTTTAAGGTCTCCTCCTCTGAATTCTGGGAAGCACGTATATCCAGAAGCGCTCCGACCGTACTGTTCAGACGGTCCTGTGCCTCCTGCCGTTCCTTCACGGCCTGCTCCAGGTCCTTCTTCGCCTGTTCCCCGCTCTCCATCGCCTGACGGATCTTCAGCTGCTCGCTCTGAAACTGCGTCAGCATGATGGTATTTCCACAGGCCTCGCATTTCAGCATTTCTTCCGTTCCGTCATATATAAGATCAGCGCCGCAGTAGATGCAGCGCTCTTTTATTTTCGTCATCATTTTTCCTGTCTCCTGAACTGGCATCCTGTAAAAAAGTATGTCATATTCAGCATTAAAAGTCAATTCCAGGCAGACCACGAGACCTTTATTTTTCAAGGTTTCCGAACCAGAAGGATCCGTTAAGTAAGCATAACAGACTTCAGTACATCCTCCGGGTCTGGTGCATGTCCGCCCTGTGTCATCTCCTCCTCTGTCAGCGTACACCGGTCAGCCAGAAGAAGCGCGCGGATCAGCTGTACTTTCACGCAGCCGGTAAGAAGCCCGGGGTCTTCGGCCTTCATCCGGAACTTTTCCGCCGTTTTCATGCAGGCATTTTCCAGGTCAGACTGAAGGAATCCGGCCAGCCGTCCCTGTTCTGGAACCTGCAGCATCTGAGATACATCCGGACCGGAAAGGATCTGGGAAGCAATGAACTTCGCGTCCGATCTGAGGAGAGAATCACAGTTCCTGCAGGCACCGCACGAATCGCATTGGGTGAAGGGCGGCGGCACGGAACCGCTGCTTCTTTTTTTCACTTCTTCATCCGCCATTGCCTTGTTCAGCCCCAGCAGTTTTTCCGCGTTCGGCACCGTGATCTGCTCCGGGCTGCTCATCTCATCGCAATACAGGAAACCCTGTCCGGCAGGCAGATTCACCATGGCTTCCGCCATTTGATCACTGATCCGGGAGGTGTCCTGCAAAATCCTGCGGTCTCCCGAACTGTCAAGGCGGAACATCATTTTCAGGTTCACATTTTCCAGAATGGATGCTGTCAGCCTGGAGGGGGACTGGTCTCCGAACAGCAGTCCCGTTCCATAGGCACGGAGGATCATGGTCATATCCTGAAGCAGTTCCAGTGCCGCTTCCTCGGGTGCGGCGCTTCCTTCCTGCCGGCCGGTATTTCCCGGAGACAGCAGCAGATGCGCCTCATCGATCAGGATCAGGTTTCTGAGGCCTTCGGAATACGCCCCTCTTTTCCGGATCACCATCATCATCTGGGAAAGCAGGATACCGGCCACCATAGCCTTCTGTTCACGGCTTGAAAGGGCGTCCAGCTCGATCACGGTGGGTTCTTCCATCAGTTTTTCGATATCGATCGATCGGTTCGTATCGAAAAGCGGATTCTTCATCATGGCCATCAAACGCACGGTTCCGCCATTGTTGATATTGCTTTCCGCTTCCGGATCACTGCCGTAGTTTTCCTTTACGTAGCTTTTGAATTCACGGATAAATTCAAGCATTCCGAAGTGTTTCACGCCTTCGGAGTCCCTGGTGCTGTCCGGCCGCCATCCGTAGGCAGCGTAACACCGGGAGATCACCTGAGGGAATATAACGTCCAGCGGATGCGCCATGGAAATGGCCATTCGGAAGATGGATTCCAGCTGGGGTTCATACTGTTCCAGGGTAATTCCGGCCGGGGGAAGAAAAGGATTCAGCGACAGCGGCATCAGATCCTGACGGCCCATGGATAAGACACGAAGCTTCGGGATCTTTTCCGCCAGGCTGCGGTATTCCGTTTTTGCCATCTCAATGACGGTGAACGGAATGGCAGGCTTCTGAATACTCAGGCGGTACAGCATGCCCAGGGCGAAGACCGTTTTTCCGCTTCCGGGTTTTCCTACAAAAAAGCCATGTCTGGTCAATGCCTTCGGGGGCAGATAGACCGGCTGGCCGCCCTGGCTTACGGTGCCCAGAAACAGACCGCCCTCCTGCTTCATCTCCTTCGGGAGCGGCTCTGAGGCGGATACGGTCCGGTTGATGGGAAGGCCTCCCAGTTCCTGCATATTGCCGGATAAACTGAATGCTTTCTGTATTTCTTCCAGCGAGGCCAGATGAGCCAGACGTTTCATCGGTCCGGACAGATCTTTACACAGGTCCGGACGGTGTCCCTTCGCGGCCGTCTCCGCTGCAAGCCACTCATCCCCCCGCATCAGATACCCGGGGCGCTGCAGGATATCCATCCCGGCCGCAAAATTCTCCAGCCCATACTTAGCCGCCCCTGCACAGAGATCGTTCAGGAAGACATCGCTGCCCGAGCCATAGACGGAGACCATGTACAGATCTTTATCCTTAAGTCCCGCCAGACGGCCGTACTGATTCTTCGCGCTCTGCCTGAGAATGCTGTCCGGTTGTTTTTCATACCAGCGAAGGCTGTTTTCCAGCACCTTTCTCTCTTCCGGGAGAAAGAAGACCTTCCTGATCTGAAGCCTCAAAGAAGAATCCGGGTAGGAACCAAGCACTGAGAACAGGGCCGGAAGACTGACCGGCCCGTCTTTGACTGTCCCGTAGCTTCCGGGCACATACGCCTTTACGGAAGCAGGCAGCGTGTTCTTTACGTAAAACCCTCTCAGAGATTTTCCCTTGACAGGTACTTCTGTATTCAGGAATTCCGTGAGGCCTTTTTCTACCTGAGAAGCCACAATTCCGGCCTTCTCCAGCCGCTGAAGGACCATGCCGGCACCTGTCTCAAGCCGCTGAAGGACCTGGTAGGGATAAACCCCCTCCGCACGCAGGATCAGCAGGGTGAGCACGGTGCCGTCCAGTTCCTTTCCCGTGGATAAGTACAGTTCTGCAGAGAGGGACTTCTGCCCCAGACGTGAGAGCACCTCCCCGAAAAGGCTTTCCGGCAGATGAGCCGGCACTGCCTCGATCCGTATCACCCGGGCTCCTTTATACCGGCCCGGCACAGTTTCCATGATTCCCTGCAGTTGTTTCATGTTCAGGCTCCTGCGGATGTTCCGGCTTCTGCCCGGACCTCTGTCTGGTTCGGACTGTCTGATTCGAACCTATGCCTGATTCGGACTGTCTGATTCGAACCTATGCCTGGTTCGGGCATCTGCCGTCTTTGAACAGTTTCTATAATTTCTTTCTGTCACGGATGCTGATCAGTTTCTGATCCCTGATGCGGTTCAGTTTTGCTTCCTCAATGCGGTCCATCTCGTTGATCAGATTCAGGTAATCATTTATGGAAGACAGATTACCGGCTTTCAGGATCATGCGGGCATTGTCGAACAAGGTCAGTCCTTCCAGATCCATATCCGGGTATACTTCTCTCATGGCGTCCAGCACTTCACGCTCCGCTTTATCAATGTCTTCCAGCGTCAGTACATTTCGCACGTTCTGGATCAGCCCGACCTCAATCTGCAACGCTCTGGTGATTTCGTTCTGTATATCATCTGTCGGAATTCCACTGGAACGCATATCCATATAGACCTGGATCAGGTGTTTGCGGGAAAACCTTCTGGCATCCATCTCGATCGGCTGCAGCTGATACAGGGAAAAGTTCTTGATTCTTTCCTGCGTGGTCGAGCCGCCGGATGAAAAATACATGGCTTTTGAGGAAAACCACTCTTTCAGGACCTGAGCCGGGATTCTACCGTCATTCTTATCCATGGAATCAAACTGAAAAGCGTGCCTTCCTTCATGCAGGACGGTCCCCAGGGCGCTCATACCGGAATGGAGTCCGCTGTCCCCGTCCAGAAAACGGTAATTGACCATAATCTCTTTCGTTCCGGGATGATAAGATCCCATCAGGCCGGGATTGTTTCTGAAAGATTCATCCTCCCCGATGACAAGCCGTGCAGGCTCTCTTCCGTCTGCAGCGGCTCTCCGGTTCTCCACTTCCTGAAGCAGGGCCAGCCTGGATTTTCTGCTGAGCTGCTTCCAGTTATCCTGAAGGAACAGTACATACAGTTTCTGATTTCCCAACTGTTCCAGTTTTTCTTTATCTATTTCGATCAAAGGTCTTGCGGGGGTTTTTCTTCTACCGAACATCAGCCATACATCCTTTCAAACCACATAACGTCATTTTCTGCGAATTCCGGATTTTTCAGATAAATGTCAAGGAAGCACAAAGCCTGGAACCCTGTCAGGCCCGTTTCTTCCTGAATGTCAGCCATGGAGATCTCTTCTACTTCAAAATCATCCGTCAGCTGGTCTTTCATCCACAGCCTGACGCCTTCGAGTACCCGGCCGTCAAAGCGGTTCAGGGCGCTGTCCGTCAGGATGGCTGCCAGTGAAAGAGAGAGTTTCTCTTTATCCATCAGTTTCAGCTGAAGCTCCTGGGCTTCTTTCAGTTTCAGTTCGTTTACATTCATTTCTTTGCACCTCCTGAAATGATAACAGCCCCCACGGCAGAAATCTCCGCGCGGATCTGAAATGTTTTTTATCTTTCTGCAGATTCAGTTATATGTTTTTTACTCTTCGGTCTATATTCGATTATGACGCTTCGAATGATGTGAAATACTTACTCTTTGGAATATATGCGTCTCTTACTCTCCACGATACATGCGGACCTTACTCCCCGGAAACGCAATTGCAATGTTCCGGCCTTCGTGATACCATGAAGAACAACAGCGTCATTCCGGCCGGCCCGGCACCATAAAACCGCCATTAGGCAGGCCCGCGGGCCGTGGCTGTGTATCTTCAGGCATGGCCGTACTCTTTACCAGCATTATAGCATAACAAGGAGGCTGCAAATGGGTTATTTTGAAATGACATCTCCCGAATCTCTCGGTATTTCTTCAGAGGCCATCCGGTCCTTTCTGGAAGCCTGCGGCCGGGCCGGCCTTGAGCTTCACCGCCTGATGATCCTGCGGCATGGAAAGTGCTGTGCGAAAGTCACCTGGGCCCCCTACGGAGAGGAGGATCTTCATCCTCTATACTCTTTCAGCAAATCCTTCACTGCCACGGCCATCGGTTTTGCAAGACAGGAAGGACTGCTCTCTCTTGACGAGAAGATCGCGGATATCTTTCCGGAGGATCTTCCGGAGAATCCGTCCGAAAACCTGAAAGCCTGCACCATTCACCATCTGCTCTGCATGAGCTGCGGTCATGAGACGGAAGCCAGAGACTTCTCGCCGGAATGGAGAAAGCGCTTTTTCGCACACCCCTTTCTGCATGAGCCGGGCACCTTCTACTATTATAATACCGCGGGCACCAACATTCTGGCTGCCATCATCCGCAAAAGGACCGGCCTTCAGGTGACAGAATATCTGCGTCCCAGACTGTTCGATCCGCTGGGCATCGGGGAAGTCCCCTGTGCAGACCTTCCGGACGAGCTGCATACACAGATCGGCGGAGCCGGCATGAAAGCTTCTCTGGATACGCTTGCCAAATTCACCCAGTTCATGCTGCAAGACGGCGTCTGGGAAGGAAAAGCCCTGCTTCCGGGTTGGTATCATGAGCTGGCAGGCGTGAAGCAGATGGAGACTGCCGGGGACAGCGAAGGACATATCAAGGACTGGGCCTGCGGATACGGCTACCAGTGCTGGCTGAATCCCTTCCCCGGATCCTTCCGGGCGGACGGCGCCTTCGGTCAGTTCGGCCTGGTCTACCCGTCTCTGGATCTGGCCATCATCATGAACGCGGCGACCGAGCAGACGCAGACACAGCTGGATGCCGTAAACGAATACCTTCTGCCGAACGTAGAACCTGCCCATACAGCCGGTGAAACGCAGACAGACGGAAAACCTTTCGTGGCACAGCTGTCCGTACAGGGGCTTCTTTCCTGCCGGAACCCGGCCAGGGAAAAGGAACTGGCAGGGGCTTGCTTCGTACCCGCCTCAGAGGCCGACGCCTGCTCGCTGGAGGAATTCGTCGGAGGGTCCGGCCTGTTTGATATCCGGAAGGACCCGGTCCTTTCCGGCCTTAAATTCGACTTCACAGAGAAGGCTCTTCTGATCCGCGCAGAGGCGGACGGAAATGAAGACCTGATCACGGCCGCTCTGGACGGCAGTTTCGCCTGTTCCGAAGCCGGCGGACATACCTACGCCGCGACTGCCAGATGGCGCAGCCTGGATAAACTGGAACTGGAAGTGCGCCGCACGGACGCCCTGAGCGGCGGCCGGTTCATCCTTACCTTTAACGGAAA
>CACZSG010000087.1 GCA_902783665.1 uncultured Lachnospiraceae bacterium
ATACCTATTGTTCAGTCTAAGCAGTTTTACAAGCCCTGTGAATCGGATAAACTGATAAAAAATCCGAGTCACAGGGCTTTTTGTCTGGAAAGGAGGAGGATGGAAGGATGTTGAAATGCTATCAGATTCCGGACTTGAAAAAAATAAGATTAACAGGTGGTTTTTTGCATGACTTCCAGAAGATCGTGAAAGAGAAAGCAATGCCGTATCAATGGGAGGTGCTGAATGATCGTGTGGAGGGGGCTGATAAAAGCGGCTCCATAGAGAACTTTCGAATTGCTGCAGGAGAATCGGACCAGGAATACTTTGGTACCTGCTTTCAGGACAGTGACATTGGCAAATGGCTGGAGGCAGCGGCGTATCATCTGGCGATGGAAGAGGATCCTGTTCTGGAAAAAAATGCAGATGATGTGATTAATCTGTTGGGACGGGCGCAGCAAAAAGATGGTTATTTGAATACATATTTTACAGTTGCTGAGCCGGGTAACCGTTTTACAAATATAAGGGAATGTGATGAACTGTATTGCTTCGGGCATTTGGCGGAAGCTGCGGTTGCTTATTATGAGTCTACCGGCAAACGTAAGTTTTTAGATATTATGTGCAGATATGCAGATCTGCTGTGTAAAACCTTTGGAAACGAGGAGGGACAGATTCCGGCATGTGATGGACATCCGGAAGCAGAATATGCGTTTGTCCGTCTTTATGAAGCAACAGGATGTAAAAGATATCTGCAGCAGGCGGGGTTTCAACTGGATACCAGGGGAAGTGAACCTTACTATTACGATATAGAATGGGAAAGACGTGGCTACAAAAGCTTTCATCCACACCTGCAGGGTGAACGGCCAAGTGACGATAAAGGGTATGACCAGTCCGAACGGCCTGTCCGGGAATTGAAGGAGCCTGTCGGACATGCAGTAAAGGTGGGGTATCTCCTGACCGGTATGGCTGCCTACGGAAGATGTGCAAATGATCAGGAAATGCTGAACGCCTGCGGCCGTGTACTGGATTCAACCATTCAGCAGCAGATGTACATAACCGGCGCTGTTGGAAGCACCACTCACAAAGAAGCATTTAGCAGTGCGTATTATCTTCCGAATGGAACAGCCTATGGGGAAACCTGTGCTTCTGTAGCTCTGATACGTGCACTGGTTGCGGCTATGAGAACCAGCCCGAGATCTGTCTGGGCAGATGCCATGGAGCGTATTATCTACAATGCGCTTCCGGCCGGGATCTCCATGGATGGGGAGCATTATTTTTACGTGAATCCGCTGGAAGTTTATCCACCGGAAATTCAGGCGGATAAAATATATGAAAAAGTAAAACCGGTCCGTCAGCCCTGGTATCCTTGTGCATGCTGCCCGCCGAATCTGGTCCGGATGGCTGCATCCCTTGGAAAATGCATCTATTTGTTTGACAAAGACAGAATCTATGTAAATCTGTACGCTTCTTCAGAGGGAACACTTACTTTAGACGACCATTCAAAGGTTCATTTGATTCAGAAGACAGAATATCCCTGGGATGGAATGGTGCACCTGCAGGTTGAAGGAGGATCAGGAAAAACACTTTTCCTGCGTATTCCGGGGTGGTGCGACGAGGGATGGATCAGTGTTAATGGAAAGAGCCTTGGGTCTGTTTTTCAAAATGATTTAAAGAAGAATAGTGGCAATTCAACAGCAGATCAGGAGGATGGTTATTATTCTATTGAGATTATTGAGGATCGTACAGAAATCACCCTGGAGCTGAAGATGGGAGTTTACCCTGTGTACGCCCATCCTCTTATCAGGGCAGATGCTGGAAAAGCGGCTGTGATGCGGGGGCCTGTGGTATATTGCGCGGAAGAAAAAGACTGTGGGAAACTGCTTTACCAGCTTTCCTTTGACCCGGATTTCGGTTTTTCTGTGGGACCGGAGACGGTCTGGCATGCGCCGGTCCTGTCTGCCCGTAAGGGATTCAGGGATAAATACTCTGAAAATGTTTCAAAGAAACCGTACTTTAAACAAAGACCGGAAAAAATGGAGGCCGCAATTTACCTGGTTCCATATGCTTTCTGGGGGAACAGAAACGATGGACTTGCAAAAGAAATGACAGTATGGCTCAGAACGGCAGAATCGTCAGATAAGTCAATATAGGATACCTTTTATGACGCCGAGTGGGTGTGAAACAACAGAAAAATTATTTATGATATTACTATCAACATGGGAGGGACTGCAGCCCTCCGGCGTTTAAAAATATGCGCTTCCTTTTTCGCGGACTGGATGAGCGCATGCTGAGATAGGAGGTAAGAGTTTTGAAAAGAAACCGTTTTTTAGCTACAGCACTGTCGGCTGCCCTCGTGTTCGGAACTATCGCTCCTCTTTCTGCAGCTGCAGAAGAACCCGTTACATTGAAAGTGATGTTCTACACGAATTCCCTGACAAAAGAAATGAGTGAAATGTCTTTTATTAAGAGCATGGCGGAAGAAGCTGGCGTGGTTCTGGAAGCAGAACAGATCAACAGCGGCTGGGATGAGATCAAGAGCACACTTCTGGCCAGCGGTGACATTCCAGACCTGATCATTGGTAAAGACGCCATTATGAGAAGTGATGTTGCTCAGTTTAAAGATCTTTTCGCTGATATGAGCCCGATGATTGATGAATATGCACCCAACATCCGCGCTGCTTTCGATGCGCATCCGGAGCTGGAATATCTTGCTACATCTGAAGACGGAGGCATTTACGGCATTCCGAAATACCAGAGATTCTGGCCGCAGACCTACCTGCGCCAGATGATCAATGTGAACTGGCTGGAACAGCTTGGAATGGACATTCCGCAGACTTTTGACGATCTTTATGAAGTACTGAAGGCTTTTAAAGAGAATGACATGAACGGAAATGGTGACGCAGCCGATGAGATTCCGTTTGATTTCGCCGCTGGCGTCGCTTCTCACAGTGTGTATCAGATTCCCTGGGCTCTCTGCCTGCTCTGTGGTTATGGAATACCGGTAACGGCAATTACCGATTCCGGCTGGTATCTTGATGAGGGAGAAGTTAAAAATATCTACATGTCGGATGAATACTATGATCTGATGCAGTTCCTGAGTAAATGCTGGAATGAAGGTCTGATCAATCCAGAAATCTTCACAGAAGATTATGCCACCTATGTTGCCACCTCAAGGAATGGCGTTGTAGGTTACACGCTCGGCTGGGATATCTCCGACCGTATGGGCTCCGGTGAGCTTGCAGACCAGTATCAGGTAATCAGCACGATTGTGCCGACAGAAGAGTATTCTGATAAAGCTGTCTGGGAAACTTCTTATTATACCTTAAACTATGCTTCACCGACTGCTGTCATGAGCGCTGCCTGCGAGAACAAGGAAGCCGCCATGCGGTTCCTCAACCTGTTCTATGACGATGTGTATGCGATTCAGGAACTGTTCGGTTCCATACCGGAATGCATCTCTGACAATGGGGATGGAACATACTCTGTTCTTCCTCCGGCAGATGAGACCCTTGACCCCGGCACATGGAAATGGACCAATGCCCAGGCGGACTCCGGCTGCATGTATATCTCTGATGATATGGAACTGTCCCTCCCGACAGATATGCAGCTGATTGCATCTCTGGATGAAGCTTATACAGAACAGGTTGCCCGTGTAGGCGACGATATGTGGCCCGGAGCATTCCTGAAGTACTCTGACGAAGCAAACAGCGAGCTTACATTCTATATGACAGACCTGCAGAATCTTTTCGAGACCAGTTTTGCGGGCTGGCTTTCCGGCGGCGGAGTAGATGAGGCAGCCTGGGAAGAATACAAAACGAATGCTATGAACGCAGGCTATGAAGAAGCCAGAGCCATTGTTCAGGATGCAGTTGATGCGTATTTTGAATATGTAGGAAAATAAGACAGATGATCAATCGGAAACTGGAAGATGAAACAGATCGGATCGGTTTCTGAGGGGGGCTGCTGCATATGCCATGTGTGGCAGCCCTCTTTGTCATATACCATATTTCCAAGAAGAGATCAGAAGGTGCGAATATGAAGACTTTACAACGATTGATGCATAACATCAGGCACCACTATCAGCTTTACCTGATGGTTCTGCCCGGCTTTCTCGTGATTTTGATTTTCAACTATATTCCCATGTACGGAGTGCAGATTGCATTCCGGAAGTATTCCTTTTCGACGGGCTTTTCCGGAGGGGAATGGGTTGGACTTCAATATCTGAGAAAATTCTTCAGTTCTTACCAGTTCTGGTCGCTCATAAAGAATACACTGGCAGTCAGTTTGACCACCATCGTATTCAGCTTTCCGGTACCAATTATACTGGCGATCATTTTCAGCAAGATCCGCAGTAAAAGAAGGCAGAAACTGATGCAGACACTTGTTTATCTGCCGCATTTTATTTCGGTGGTGGTGCTTGTAAGTATCATGACTTTAATCCTGTCCCCCAGTTCTGGCATTCTTGGACAGGTCCTCGGAAGGTTTGGCTATAACGGCGTGATTATGGGAGACAGCAAACTGTTTGTACCTCTCTATGTCATTACGGATATATGGCAGCATGCGGGCTGGAACAGTATCATCTATATCGCGGCGCTTTCGGCCATTGACTATGCCCTGTATGAATCCGCTTATCTGGACGGCGCATCTACATGGCAGATCATTCGTTATATTGATCTGCCCAGTCTGGTACCTACCATGATGGTGCTTCTGACTTTGACAATGGGGAGCGTGCTTGGCGTAGGGTTTGAGAAAGTGTATCTGATGCAGAACAGCCTGAACCTGAACGCATCTGAGATTATTTCCACTTATGTTTACAAAATAGGTCTTCAGAGCAATCAATACAGTTATTCTGCCGCCATTTCCCTGTTCAATAATGTTATCAATTTCTTCTTTGTATTCATGATGAACCAGGCATCCAAGAGGATGACCGGGACCAGTATCTGGTAGGAGGCGGATGATGATTAAAAAGAACAAAAACAGGGAAGCTTATAATCAGATCATCACCTCCAGATCATTTGAGATCTTCAAATGGATCTTCTG
>CACZSG010000088.1 GCA_902783665.1 uncultured Lachnospiraceae bacterium
CTGGCATCCGGCTGGCTGGTTCCGGCATACAGAATGTATTTTCCGCTGCCGCATACCCGCTCGCCTTCCTCATTTACAACAGTGAAGGCTTTCCCGTCCACCGGCAGGCAGAAGGTCTTCTCCTCGCCTGCTTCCAGACGGATCCGCTGAAAGGCGCACAGACTGTGATTGCGCGGCGCAAGCGGAGACTCCAGATCCTTCACATAGATCTGCAGCACTTCGTCCGCGGCGCAGGAGCCGGAGTTCTTCGCCGTCACCTGCACGGTCACGCCCGCCGGGCAGCCTTCCTGTCCGGAAACAGCACCGCCGGCTTCTTCCCGGACTGCGGCGTCCGTCACTCGGATATCCGCGTAGCTTAAACCGTAGCCGAAGGGATAGAGGGCTTCTCCTTCCATGTAGCGGTAGGTGCGGTTCTTCATGGAGTAGTCCGTGAATTCCGGCATGCCCGCAAGGTCTCTGTAGAATGTGACCGGAAGCTTTCCGGAGGGAGATTCCTTTCCGAACAGCAGATCCGCCACGGCTTTTCCGCCCTGGGCGCCCGGATACATGGCCAGCAGAATGGCGTTGTCATGCGTGTCGCTGTAGGACAGATCAATGGCGCTGCCTGCCACCAGCACCACCACCACCGGTTTTCCGACGGCTGTCACGCGCTCGATCAGCTCCTCCTGTACCTTCGGCAGGTGAAGGTCCTTCTTGTCTCCGGAGGCATCGGCATTGCCGGCGTCTCCTTCTTCCCCTTCCAGGGTCTCGTCCAGACCGACGCACAGAACGACAACGTCACTGTGCTCTGCCACCGTCTCGGCCTCCGCCAGGCGGTCCTGTCTCCAGCCAAGGCCTTCCACCTTCTCCCTGAACAGATGACAGCCCTCGGAATACAGCACGCGCACCTCATCGCCCACGGCGTCCTGGATGCCCTCCAGCACGGTGGTGTAGCGGGAAGCGGTCCCGTGGTAGTTGCCCACCAGCGCCGCGCGGCTGTTTGCGTTCGGCCCGATCACGCCGATGGTCTTCAGGTTCTCCTTTTTCAGCGGCAGGATGCCGTCGTTTTTCAGGAGCACGCAGCCCTTTTCGGCTGCCTTCAGCGCTGTCGCCAGATGTGCTTTGCTCTCCACCTCTTCGTACGGAATGCTGTCGTACTCGCTTCCGTCGAACAGGCCCAGCAGGAACCGGGTGGTAAACAGACGCTCGGCGGCAAGACTGATCTCCTCCTCTGTCACCAGGCCTTCCTGGTACGCGGAAAGCAGGTGCAGGTAGGTGATCCCGCAGTTCACGTCACAGCCTTTCTTCAGGGCCAGCGCGGCGGATTCCTGCGGCGTGGAAGTGACCATGTGGTGCATGTGGAAATCCTGGATGGCCCAGCAGTCCGAGGTGAAATGGCCGTCGAACTTCCATTTCCCGCGCAGCACTTCCTCCATCAGGTAGCTGTGCCCGCAGCAGGGCTCGCCGTTGGTTCGGTTGTAGGCGCCCATCACAGCCTCCACGTCTCCCTCTGTCACAAGGGCTTCGAAGGCCGGCAGGTAGGTCTCCCACATATCCTTCATAGTGACTTCTGCGTTGAACTCATGGCGGATGGCCTCCGGGCCGGAATGTACCGCGAAATGCTTCGCGCAGGCGGCCGCCTTCATCACCGGGCCGTCTCCCTGGATGCCTTCCACGAAGCGCAGTCCCAGGCGGGTGGTCAGGTACGGGTCCTCTCCGTAGGTCTCGTGGCCTCTGCCCCAGCGGGGATCGCGGAAAATGTTGATGTTGGGCGACCAGAAGGTCAGGCCCTTGTAGATATCGCGGTCTTCCTTCGCGGCGGCCTCGTTGTATTTGGCGCGGCCTTCGGTGGCGATGATATCGCCGATCTCCTGCATGGCATCCTCGTCGAACATGGCCGCCATGCCGATGGCCTGCGGGAACATGGTGGCAACACCGGCCCTGGCCACTCCGTGCAGGGCCTCATTCCAGTAATTGTAGGCCGGGATGCCCAGACGCGGGATGGCCGGCGCGTCATAGCGCAGCTGTGATGCCTTCTCTTCTACTGTCATCTGCGCGACAAGCGCTTTTGCTTTTTCACGTGCTGCCGCACGTTCTTTTCTGTGATCTTTCATGCTTTCCTTTCTCAGGCA
>CACZSG010000089.1 GCA_902783665.1 uncultured Lachnospiraceae bacterium
ATGTGACCGTTAAGAAAAGTTTGTTAGATTTACTTCTTGACAAAGGTCACTTCATAACAGTCAGAGGGACGTTCACCAGTGACTCATTTTGTGCAGCGGCCAGTCAGCTTTGCTGTCTGGCCGTCAGCCAAAATGAGTCACTGGTGAACGTCCCTCTGACTCACCTTTTTTTCGATACTCCGTCGGCGAACATCCCATATGTTTGCGGAAATATCTGGAAAAGCCAAGCTGGTCCTCAAATCCCATGGAAGCAGCCACGGTGGCGATCGGCAGATCGGTGGTCGTCAGAAGCTGGGCCGATTTGGACAGCTTCTGACGCATGACGTACTGTTTGGGGGAGACTCCATAGGCTGACTGAAAAATCTGTGACAGGTAGTTCGGATGAATGCCCACTTCGCGGGCAATTTCCTGGATCTGCAGTTTTTCGGCGTAGTTCAGGTCCAGCAGGAACCGGATCCGTTCCGGAAGACTGTTCACATGGGATCTGTCAGAGGGGAACTGTTCTTCGAAAAGCGCAAATACTTCCAGAAGGACACTGTTCGCATAGTAATAGGAGGCAGCGCCTGTTTCCTGCAGGACGGCCCCTTTTTGGATAATGCCTGCAAAGCGCTCGGTGTCTACATGATGCAGGATATACTTTTCGTCGGACAGATAAGAAAAATGATACTTGAAGGAGGAAGCCCGCCGGCCGGAGAAGGCGCACCAGGAATAACTCCAGGGTTCGGTCATGGAGGCGTAGTAATAACAGATCTCATCCTCGGGGAGGTAGAACACATCCCCCTTGCCCAGATGAAATTCCCTGCTGCCGATCTGCAGCGTACCTTTTCCGCCCGTAATAAAATGAATATTGTGATACGGACGCATGATCGGGCCATAACTGTGTCCCGGGGCACAGTCTTCAAACCCCAGCAGGACAACTTCCAGGTCCGCATGTCTTTTCCGCTCCAGATCATAATAGGATTCAATAAATTCCGGCATAGGGACAATCTCCTTTCTGCTTCTGCGGCACCTCCTGCCATATCGCCTGAACCTGGTCCTGTGCAGATTGACCGCTGTATATATATCTTTTCGGATTCCCCTTTGTATATCGTACCATTTTTTGGTGAAACTGTGAATTAATAATCTTAGAAAATGCCATATAAAGATATAAAAATACCATTTACCGTCCAGGAAGCGGATGATATGATTGAACCACGATAACAAAAGACACGGAATGCATTCGGGACAAGGCAGGTCCGCGGCCGGCGCGGAACTGCAGCGCAAACAACAACTTGACATTTCAAAAGGAGAAAAGAAATGAAAAAACAGGTTGTCAGCGTAGTCGCGGCGGCGGCAGCAGCAATGGTACTGGCAGCTCCTGCAATGGCAGAAGAAAAAGTAAGTTTTACCATCTTCAACTCCAAGAATGAACTTCAGGAGATTCTGGAAGACATCACTGCCAAGTACGGCGAAGAGAACAACGTGGACATCGAAGTCTACTATTCAAACGACACAGTTGCCGCTCACCTTTCCACCGTATATGCATCCGGCGATCCGTATACACTGATCATGACAGACGCGAAAGACGTCTATTCCGTAGGTAAAGAGTACGGCGCAGACCTCAGCGATGAGGAATGGGTAAAAGATACAGATTATGCAATCACGGTAGACGGCAAGGTTCTTGGCTTCCCGTTCTGCATCGAGGCCCGCGGCCTTCTGTTCAACGCTGACGCTATCGAAGAGATCACCGGCGAACCGTTTGATCCGGCTTCCATTACCTCTCTTGATGATCTGGATGCATTCTGCCAGAAACTGGTAGACGGCGGCATGGAAACTCCGACCGCCATCCTGAAACCGGACTGGTCTCTGGGCGCTCATTTCCTGCAGCAGGTCTATGAAGAGCGTGAAGACGTACAGGGCTTCATCGATTCCCTGTATGCCGGCGAAGCAAACCTGATGGAAGATGCGAAGTTCAACGCTCTGATGGATACCTTCGACGTTCTGAAGAAATACAACATCTTCGGCGATTCTCCTCTGACAGCCGACGACGGCCTGGTTCATATGTACACCGCAGAAGGCGATGTTGCATTCCAGTTCGGCGGATGCTGGGAGTGGAACGACATCATCGACTATGACTATTCCGAGAACCTTGGCATGATGCCGGTTCCGCAGAACCTGGATGACGAATATAAAGACTGCCTGGTAGGCGGCGGCTCCAAGTTCTTCTACATCGACAACAGCAAATACACCACGGACGAGCAGCGTCAGGCAGCCAAGGATTTCCTGAACTGGCTGGTATACTCCGAAGAAGGACAGGTTCTCATCTCCGATACCTGCGCCTGCGTATCTCCGTTCTCCAACAACGAAGTTCCCTGCACCAACGACCTTGGCGCATACGTAAAACAGTATGTAGACGCTGGAAAACTGGTTCCGAACTACGACTACGATCCGGATGACCACTATTCCAAGATCGGTACCTTCATGCAGGAGTACCTGAACAACGAGATCGACCGTGAGACCCTTGCCAAGGATATCGAAGATTACTGGGCAAACACCACTCCGGTGGAACACTGAGAAACAGCCGAACGGCCAATATGAACATGTAAAAGGGGGGCGGGGCAAAAACTTGTTTTTGCCCCGTTCATTTTCTTGAGACAGAAGACGCCCGGCTTCCAGACAGGCAGGGTAACCAAATCATAAAATCTGAGGATTCCTGGAATCAGGGAAATCATGAAATCAGAGGAACTGCAGGAGAGATAAATGAACGAGATGAGACTGGCGGCCACTCCGCCCATGGGATGGAACTCCTGGAATACATTTTACGATCAGTACAATGAAGATGTGGTCAGAAGCATCGCGGATGCGATGGTAAGGGAAGGCTATGCAGACTGCGGCTACAAATACCTGATTCTGGACGACTGCTGGTCCCTGCGGGACCGGGACGAAAACGGGAGACTGGTTCCGGACCCGGCCAAATTTCCAGGAGGGATCGAGCGGGTCATCGAATATGTGCACAGCCTTGGCCTGAAGTTCGGCCTTTATTCCTGCTGCGGCGTCCGGACCTGCGCCGGATATCCGGGCAGCTTTGAGCATGAAAGACAGGATGCGGAGCAGTTCGCCGCCTGGGGCGTGGATTACCTGAAATTTGACAACTGTCACCGCCCAGCCTCCCAGGGAACTGAGATGCTCTACCGCAGAATGAGCTATGCCCTTCGCAACAGCGGCAGGGACATTCTGCTGGCTGCCTGTCAGTGGGGAACCGAGCAGGTGGAGAACTGGATCACCTCCTGCGGTGCCCACACCTACCGCTCCACCGTTGATATCCAGGATTCCTGGTCTTCCGTACGCTCCATCACGGAACAGCGCCTGCAGCATCTGAATGACGGCCGCCCCGGCTGCTTCAACGACATGGACATGCTGATCGTAGGCATGAACGGGAAGGGTCTGAACCCCGAAACCTCCGCCGCAGGCTGCAGCGGCTGCACACCGGACGAATATCAGAGCCATTTCGCACTGTGGTGCATGCTGAATTCACCGCTGATCATAGGAAGCGATCTTCGCAGCGCAGATTCCCGGGCAAAAGAACTGCTTCAGAACAGGGACCTGATCCGTATCAACCAGGATCCGGAGGGAAGGACCTGCTATAAACTTACCTGTCAGTGCAGTCCCGATGCTTTCACCCTGATCCGTCCGCTTTCCGGAGGAGAATATGCCGTTGGTATCTTCAATTTCGGGGAGAAGGAGACCATGACCGGTTTTCCATTCTGGGATATGGGACTGTCCTCCTGTCAGGGGCAGAAGCTGCGTTTCCATGACTGTCTGACGCATGAAAACGCCGGGGTTTACTCCGAGAGCTTCTCAGTATCTGTACCTGCCCACGGGTGCAGGGTCTATCTCTGTTCTGCAGAGTAACATATAAACGGAAACAAAACCAGATCCGGATGAGATGATCTTTCTATACCGGATCTGGTTTTTAGTGTCTCCATTTCATTTGACACTCTGTATATACTACTATAGTATCAGACTTAGAAATGGATGTTTGTGGGTAACAGCATTCCATGAGTTGAAGGAGCTGGATCTTGAAGAAATTGACAATGTTGCCGGTGGAGGATTTTGCTGGACCGATTATATGTGCGCTACTATTGATGTTAGCAGAATGGAAGACGAACATGGGCATGACCGGTTCTGCTACACCATCTATCATTGTTTAACTGCTTTTATGCATACAGACACGGAGATGGAAAATTCCGCGTGCTGGAGTGACTACAAATGCCTTGCAATAAATATATAAATAGAGATAAATAGTAAGTTCTTCAAATTCATTAAAATGAAGGACAAAGGCGCCTTGGATTATTCCATGACGCCTTTGCTTGTTTCTAGTGATAAATATACTCTTCCCAGCTCAGTAGTGTGCCATTCGCTTTCGTTTCTTTCCGGATCAGACGATTTTCGCCATCATAAAAGAATTGAATATCTGTTCTGACCGGCTCTGCTTCACCAGCATTTTCAGAAACTTTCTTTGATTCGGAGGATGAATCAGAGACATTAACAGACATGTGATCAATACATCCGGAATCATCGTAAACGATCTCATAATCCGTTTTGGAACATTGCAGATCATTAGGAAAATACCAGGTTTCTGATATGGTATTTCCATAGTCGTCCAGACCCAGTTCACATTTCATGTCGAGACTTCCGTCACAGGTATAAGAATATTCCGTGATACTTTTCTGATCATGTGAATATTCATACTGCCAGTACCCTAGCAGCTTCCCGTTTTCATCATAATCTTCACTTCCGGTTCGGATCCCTTTTTCATCATACAAAAAATTCTTATACGTTGTTCCTGAACCCGCAGTATTTTTAGTCCATAAAATACATTTTACTTTTCTGTCGGGCTCTGTCTCCGAATACTCATAGGTCCGGCTGGAAATATACTCCCCATCTGCAGAATAAGTCCTGATCTGCCTGACAGATGATATCTGATCATCCATTTCCCCGCAGATGCAGGAAATACAGGGAAACAGGCAGGAAAAGAGCAGATATATACATCTTAGTATTCTTCTTACGCCCGAGAGATATTTATTGAAACATTTTATCATAAAAACTCCCCCCCTAAAATCATTCTACATTGATGTAGTATAAATATAACAATGAAAGGCGGCCTTGTCAATATTTGTTCTACAAAAGTATAGAATGTTTATTGACGAAAAGGATATTCACTGCTAACATAATTACATCACCATTTATAAAAGCAGCAAAGGACAGGCGCAATATGGGAAATTCTTTCGGTCTGACAGAGGCAGAGTATCTGCTTATGAGATATTTCTGGAGCAAAAATGATGAGATTCCTTTTTCGGAAATCCTGGTCTATTGTAATGAGAATCTTAAGTTGAACTGGGCCAAAACCACCTTGCATACATATCTTTCAAGGATGATTGAAAAAGGACTACTGACTTCGAGCAGAAACGGATACAAGAGGTCTTATCGTGCAGCATTGGATGAAGCAGCTTTGGCTCACCGATATTCTACGGATTTCATGTCTAAAGCCTTTGACAGTTCTTTAAAGAATATGCTGATGGCACTCACTTATCAGACAAAACTATCTTCGGACGAGGTGGAGGAACTGAAGCAGATCCTTGATGCCTGTGCGGAAAAACAGGAGGAATGAAATTTGCAGATTCTGGTATCTGTATGGTTGTCTATGACAATTTCAGGCAGTATTGGTTTTCTGGTTTATCTTTTTCTGAGAAAGATCCATTTAAAATCCGTTTCCGCTTCCTGTCTTTACACAATCTGGAAAGTCTGTCTTTTTTTCTATCTGGCGCCTCTGCCGTTGATTCGGATCCCTTTGGAAGTTCTCAAAAAACCCGAAAACAAAATGTCCGGTCAATTATATGTCAGAGAAGCAGCAAATTCGGTATCTATTACAAGTAACGGAATTCAGATCCCGCCATTCCCGTTACCTGCCCGTATTCTTTTATTCTGTTTGATGGCTGGAATAACGGCTCTGTTTTTACACCGTTATTTGATATATGAGAAATTCTGCCGGATCATTATTTCCGGATCGGTAGAGATAGAACACTCCGGGATGCTATCGGGAACTGTCTTCTGTGTACCGGAACATATCCGGCTTTTATATTCTTTTTCTGATATATCTCCCTTTTCTTTTGGAATCAGAAGGCCAGTCATTGTGCTGACGAAGGCGATAACACCGGCACAGACCGTATATGCTGCAGAACATGAGCTGGAGCATATCCGAAACAAAGATCTCCTTTTCAGGATCCTAGGACTTTTTTGTGTCTGTATTCACTTTCTCAATCCCTTTATATACTTATTTCATCAGGAAATGTACCGGATACAGGAACTTGTCTGTGATGAACATATATGCAGGAATCTTTCTCCAAAAGAGCGTGCTGATTACGGAAAAATGCTTCTCGAGGTTACCGTAAAGGCAAGATCTCAAAAATCCTGTGCCGTTACTTTGACGAATGGCCGCAATAGAATTCTTCAGGAACGTATTATTAAAATTGCCAGTATGCAGAAAACACCCGGTAAAGGTTCGGGGTTCTGGATCGGATGCGCTGCTTTTTTATGCTTTTTGCCTTGCCTGGTTTATCAGCCGCCGGTCACCGATTTTCGAACCAATGGACTTTCCCTGGAAGTATTCAACACATTTCCGGAAGAAGCGGAATTTGCTCAGAACGTTTACGAAATGACAGAAGAAGAGGATGAGTTATTTTTTCAGGGCACAGAGGAATATGTGATACTGGAAGACGGATCCATACTCACAAACCTTTATACCGTACCTCCGGATGAAACCTGCAGACATATATTCCGGAAAGGAATGTGCCGCAGGCATAATCCTCTTGGAAAAGCCTGCATTGTGGATTCTTATCCGGCAAAAATATGTACCAGGTGCGGCTGCTGTATTTTACAGGCCAGGAATGCTTCCTTCACTTACAGAAAATGTCCCCATCATCCATGAAATATCATTTTTTTCGTCCCCCCCTTGACAGATTATAAATATGCGATTAAAATGCATACTTGTAAAGACAAAGGCGTCTTGGAAGAAATTCCAGGGCGCTTTTTCTTTGTTTATGAGTCAAAAGAGGAACAGGAGGTGGAGCGTATGTGTTCGATTCTTGGCTACTGCGGCAGCGGCGGAAACGACACAGAAATCCGAGAGGCACTCAGAAAGACCGCCTCTCGGGGACCGGATGACAGCAGACTGGTGAATACCGGAAACGGGTGGCTGGGATTCAACCGGCTTTCCATTATGGGGCTGACAGAAAATGGCATGCAGCCCTTTGTATACCGAAACCGGAATACGCTCATCTTCTCCCGGATTGAGACCGTCGTGACAGGATATCATATTCCGGAAGATACCGAGATCGTGCTGGTGTGCAACGGAGAGATCTACGGATTCCGGACGCTGAAGCAGGAACTTGTGGAGAAAGGGTACACGTTTATCAGTGATTCTGACTGCGAGATCCTGCCGGCTCTGTATCAGGAATATGGCACGGAGATGTTTGCCATGCTGGATGCAGAGTTTGCCCTGATCCTGTATGACAAAAAGAACGATTCCTATATTGCGGCGCGGGATCCCATAGGCATCAGGCCGCTGTACTACGGAGTCCGGGAAGACGGCACTTATGTATTTGCGTCGGAGCCGAAAAACCTGACTTCCCTGGTTGATCAGATAAGACCGTTCCCGCCGGGACATTATTTTAAGGACGGAGTTTTTACGAAGTACCGCGATATGTCCGAGGTGAAGCAGGTCTGCATGGACGATATGGACCAGATCTCCGTGAAGATCCACGATCTGCTGACGGAAGGCGTCAGGAAGCGTCTGGATTCGGATACGCCGGTTGGCTTCCTGCTTTCGGGAGGTCTGGATTCCTCCCTGGTGTGCGCGATTGCCGCGAAAGAAAGACACAGACCGCTGGAGACCTGGGCCATCGGCATGGATGTGGATGCCATCGACCTGAAATATGCCAGGATCGTGGCGGACTACATTCATTCCAATCATCACGAGGTGATCATCAGCAGAGACGATGTCATCGCGGCGGTGGAACCGGTGATCAAAGCGCTGGGGACATACGATATTACGACGGTACGCGCGTCCATCGGCATGTATCTGGTCTGCAAAGCGATTCATGAACAGTCTGATCTGCGGGTCATCCTGACCGGGGAGATCTCGGATGAGATCTTCGGGTATAAATATACAGATTTTGCGCCGTCCGCCGAAGAATTCCAGAAGGAGGCTGAGAAAAGGATCCGGGAGATCCATATGTACGATGTGCTGCGGGCGGACCGCTGCATCAGTGTAAACTCGCTGGAGGCGAGGGTTCCGTTCGGGGATCTGGCTTTTGTGGAGTATTGTATGTCCATCGACCCGGAGAAGAAGATGAACCGCTATGGCAAGGGGAAATATCTTCTTCGGCATGCCTTTGAAAAAGACGGGATCCTTCCGGACCAGATCCTCTGGAGAGAGAAAGCCGCCTTTTCTGACGCGGTCGGACATTCCATGAAGGACGACCTGGCCGAATATGCCGCGCAGAAGTATTCGGACGAGGCCTATGAAGCCGGGATTATGAAATACACCCATGCAAGACCGTTCACAAAAGAGTCTCTGCTGTACAGAGACATCTTTGAGAAATATTATCCGGGGCAGTCGGAAATGGTAGCAGATTTCTGGATGCCCAACAGAAACTGGGAAGGCTGCAATGTGACAGATCCCTCCGCCAGAGTTCTTTCAAACTACGGCGACAGCGGGAAATAGAAAGGAGACCTTGCGATGATGACAAAACAGAGTGTTCCCGAATTGTTCGGTTCCATGGTATTTGATGACAGAGTAATGCGTGCCAGACTTTCGGCGGATGTCTATCAGTCCCTCAGGAAGACTATTGATGAGAATGCAGACCTGGAAGAGAGCATCGCGGAGGCGGTGGCCGCCGAGATGAGAGACTGGGCCGTGGAGCGCGGCGCCACCCACTTTACCCACTGGTTCCAGCCGCTGACAGGTGTGACGGCAGAAAAGCACGACAGTTTTATCACCCCTTCTCCGGACGGCGGCGTCATCATGGAGTTCAGCGGAAAAGAGCTGATCAAGGGCGAACCGGATGCCTCATCCTTCCCGTCCGGCGGTCTTCGCGCCACCTTTGAGGCAAGAGGATACACAGCCTGGGATCCTACTTCCTACGCTTTCATTAAGGATCATACCCTTTGCATTCCCACGGCTTTCTGTTCCTATTCCGGAGATGCCCTGGACAAGAAGACACCGCTGCTGCGTTCCATGCAGGCCCTGAACCGCCAGGCAAGAAGAATCCTGAAGCTGTTCGGCAAGGACGTGAAGAACGTGCGGACCAGCGTAGGACCGGAGCAGGAGTATTTCCTGATCGACAAGGAGATGTTTGAACAAAGGCCGGACCTGGTCTATACAGGTAGAACGCTGTTCGGCGCCATGCCTCCGAAGGGACAGGAGCTGGACGACCACTATTTCGGCATGATCAAGCCGCGCGTCAGCGCCTTTATGGAGGATCTGAACCAGGAGCTCTGGAAGCTGGGGATCCTGGCCAAGACCGAGCACAATGAGGTGGCGCCGGCACAGCATGAGCTTGCCCCCATCTTTTCCACGACCAACGTGGCCACGGACAACAACCAGCTGACCATGGAGATCATGCAGAAGGTGGCCAGAAAACACGGCCTG
>CACZSG010000090.1 GCA_902783665.1 uncultured Lachnospiraceae bacterium
CGGCCGGACGGAACAGATTGGAATGAAGCCGGTATACGGCCGGACGGAATATATTGGAATGAAGCCGGTATACAGGCCGGCGGGCGGAACAGATCTGCAAAAGCAGCAGGGAGGAACTTATGAAAATCGTACTGGAAAACCTGACAAAACGCTATCCCCACCTGAACCGGAAGATCAAGGAGGAAGTGGTCGCCGTGGATCATTTTTCCTTTGAGATCCCGGACGGGCAGCTGATCGGTCTGCTGGGGCCTTCGGGCTGCGGGAAGAGCACCACGCTGAATATGATCTGCGGCCTGGAAAAGCCCACCGAAGGGAAGATCTATTTCGGGGATGACGATGTGACGCAGCTTCCGCCGGAAAACCGCGGCGTCGGCATGGTGTTCCAGAGCTATGCTCTTTATCCGCATCTGACCGTGCGCCAGAACATCACTTTCCCGCTTGAAAATCTGAAGGGGAAGGACCGCCTCTCAAAGGAGGAGATGAACCGGAAGGCCGAGGAAGCTGCCGCACTTGTTCAGATCGAAAGACTGATGGACCGCAGGCCGGGAGAAATTTCCGGCGGACAGCAGCAGCGTGTTGCCATAGCGCGGGCCCTGGTGAAGCGCCCGCGGGTGCTTCTGCTGGACGAACCGCTGTCCAATCTGGATGCCAGGCTGAGGCTGCAGACCCGGGAGGAGATCCGCCGCATCCAGCGGGAGACCGGAATCACCACCGTGTTCGTCACCCACGACCAGGAGGAGGCCATGAGCATCTCCGACCGCATCGTGGTGATGGAAAAGGGCGTGGTGCAGCAGATCGGAAAGCCGCAGGAAGTCTATGATGATCCGGTGAACCTGTTCGTGGCGAAGTTCCTGGGCACGCCGCCCATCAATGTGTTTGACGGGAATGTCAAAGGCGGCATGCTGTATATCGGACCGGATGCGGTCCTGAAACTGGCAGGGGTGCCGGATGGCCCCGTGACGGTGGGCGTCCGCCCGGAAGGATTTGTTCTGCAGGAGGACGGCCCGCTGGCCTGCCGGCTCCGCGCAGTGGAAGTGATGGGCAGGGACACCAGCGTTGTCTCCGAAAACGACGCGTGCCAGGGCCCGCAGATCCGCTCCATCATTCCTTCCGAGAGCAGGGTGGATACCTCCGCCAGGCAGGTGCGCTTCGCGCTGAAGCCGGCCAAGGTGCGGCTGTTCGATGTAAAAAGCGGCGCATCCATACCGTTTGAAGCCTGAAGGAGGGGTGCATGATGGATAAGAAATCCTGGAAGGCCTGGCTTTATCTGCTGCCCGCCCTTCTGTTCCTGGGCGTGTTCATGGTCTATCCGCTGTTTGACGTTCTGGTCTACTCGGTGGAGGAAGGCTATAATTTCGCCTCGCAGACCTCCTTCGGCACAGGCCCGTACAATTACCGCTACGTGCTGCGGGACCCGTATTTCCTGCAGGCGCTGAAGAATACATTCATCCTGGTGATCATCACGGTCCCCGTCTCCACGGGCCTGGCCCTGCTGATCTCCGTCGGCCTGAATTCCATCACCCGGCTGAAGGAACTGTTCCAGACCATCTTCTTCCTGCCCTATGTCACGAACACGCTGGCCGTGGGACTTGTATTCATGATCCTCTTCAAGAAGACACCCTATTCGGACGGCTTCGTGAACCTGCTGATCCACGCCTTCGGCGGCAGCACGGTGGACTTTATCGAAGGACCTTACTGGGCGAAGATGACCGTGATGTGCCTGTACACCGTCTGGGTGGTGCTGCCCTTTAAGATCCTGATCCTGACCAGCGCGCTGGCCTCGGTCAACCCGGACTACTACAAGGCGGCCAGGGTGGACGGGACTTCGTCCTGGCGCATCTTCCGCCGCATTACGCTGCCCATGATCTCATCGATGATCTTCTATCTGATCATCACGGGCTTCATCGGAGCCTTCAAGGCCTACAGCGATGTGGTGGCCATTTTCGGGACCAACCTGAACGTGGCGGGCATGAATACCATCGTGGGCTATGTATACGACATGCTGTACGGGGACAGCGGCGGATATCCTTCCTACGCTTCCGCTGCGGCGCTGATTCTGTTTGTGATCGTGCTGACCATCACCTGCATCAACCTGATGGTGAGCCGGCGCAGCGTATTCAGGAGGTGACAGGATGGGACGGCATGAAGATTTTGAAGCCATAGAACGCGCCGCCAGGACAAGAGCGCGCATCGCGAAGACGGTGACCTATGTGCTGCTGGCGCTGTGGGCGCTGGTGGTCCTGTTCCCCTTTTACTGGATGATCCTGACTTCCGTGAAAAGCTACAGCGCCTACAACTCGGAATATGTTCCGAAGCTGTACACGCTCTCGCCCACGCTGCAGAACTATCTGGACGCGTTCACCGGCGTTTCGCTCGGACGCTATTTTCTGAATACCATCATCTTTACCGTCATCACCACTGCCCTGATGCTGGCGGTGATCGTGTTCGCGGCCTACGCCTTTGCAAGGCTGAATTTCGCGGGTAAGAACCTGCTGTTCACCCTGTTCCTGTCCCTGATGATGATCCCCAACGAACTTGTGATCATCACCAACTACGTGACCATCACGGACCTGGGACTGCGCAACACCTTTGCCGGCCTGATCCTGCCTTCGGTGACATCGGTCTTCTACATCTATCTGCTGAAGGAGAATTTCGAGATGGTGCCGGAGGAACTCTACAAGGCGGCCAAGGTGGACGGGACCAGCGATCTGAAATATCTGTTCAAGGTGATGCTGCCCATCTGCCAGCCGACGGTGGTGACCATTGTCATCCTGAAGGTAATCGAATGCTGGAACTCCTACGTGTGGCCGCGCCTGATCACGGACGACGAGGCTTATTTCCTGGTCTCCAACGGGATCCAGGAGATCCGCGAGAACGGGTTCGGACGGGAGAACATCCCGGCCATGATGGCCGCGGTGGTGGTCATTTCCCTTCCGCTGATCGTCCTGTTCCTGATCTTCCACAAGAAGATCATGGCAGGTGTGTCGAGAGGAGGGACCAAGGGATGAAATACAGCAGAGCAGAAAGACCCGGAATAAAAGTCTCCGGAACAGATATTCCCGGAAGAAAAAATACCGGTGTGAAAGCCGGCAGTGCCTTAAAAAGTCAGCTGAGACGGCTGCTGGGGACGGCAGTCCTTCTGGCGGCGCTGGTGCCGGCCCTGACCGGCTGTCACGGTTCCCGGGGCAGCACCGTGTTTGAAGTGCCGGAATCCTTCGATACCACAAGAAACTATGAGGTGACCTTCTGGGCCAAGAACGATACGAACAAAAGCCAGACCAGGATCTACGAGAAGGCCATTTCGGATTTCCAGGCCATTTACCCGAATATCACCGTGAACCTGCGGCTGTACACGGACTACGGCAAGATCTACAACGATGTCATCACCAACATCGCCACGAAGACCACGCCGAACGTGTGCATCACCTATCCGGACCATATCGCCACCTACCTGACGGGGGACAATGTGGTGGTTCCCCTGGACGCGCTGTTCGAGGATGCCTCCTACGGCCTGGGCGGCACCGAGGTGGGCTTTGACGCGCCGAAAAAGGAGGAAGTGATCCCGGAATTCCTGGAGGAATGCCGCATCGGGGAGCACTATTACGCGCTGCCTTACATGCGTTCCACGGAAGCCTGCTACGTGAACAAGGACTATGTGGAAAAGCTCGGCTACACGATGCCGGACATGCTCACCTGGGATTTTGTCTGGGAGGTCAGCGAAGCGGCCATGGAAAAGAATGCGGACGGAACCTTTGCCGTGAATGGCCAGAAGGTGATGATCCCCTTCCTCTATAAATCCACGGACAACATGATGATCCAGATGCTCCGCCAGAAAGGCGCGGGGTATTCCACCCAGGACGGCACGGTGGAGATCTTCAACGACACCACCAGGGAGCTGCTGGCGGAGATTGCCGGACACGCGAAGACCGGCGCCTTCTCCACCTTCAAGATCTCCAGTTACCCGGCCAACTTCCTGGATGCCGGGCAGTGCATCTTCGCGGTGGATTCCACGGCAGGCTCCACCTGGATGGGCAGCCACGCGCCGCTCTCCGACATCAGCGAGGACAAGTTCGTGGAATTTGAGACGGTGGTGTATCCGGTGCCGCAGTTCGACACGGAGCACCCGCAGATGATCTCCCAGGGCCCCTCCGTGTGCGTGTTCAACAAGGATGACCCGCAGGAAGTGCTGGCTTCCTGGCTGTTCACCCAGTATCTGCTGTCCAACGAGGTGCAGGTCTCCTACGCGCAGACGGAAGGCTATGTGCCCGTTACCTCCAAGGCCCGGGAAACAGACGAATATCAGGATTATCTGCAGAGGCGCGGCGAAGACGGAAGCAAGTATTATGATGTGAAGATAGATGCCACACAGCTGCTTCTGGACAACACGGAGAATACTTTCGTGACCGCTGTGTTCAACGGTTCCGCCTCTCTCCGGGACGCGGCCGGCCAGATGATCGAGAACGTGACGAAGTCCGTGCGCCGGAAAAAGACGGTGGACGACGCCTTTATTGAGGATCTCTTCTCGGAGGTCTCCTCCCTGTACCACCTGGAAGCCATCGGAGCAGCAGGTGAAAGCACCGGCGGAAAGAAGGAACTCGGACCACTGCCGACGGAGGCAAAGGCGCTGATCGCGGTGCTGGTCTGTGTCTGGGTGCTTCTGGGCGCTGCTGCGCTGCGGGACCTGGTCCGGAAGAAGAACTGACGGAGCAGGCGATACCGGAGCAACACGTTAAAAGAGTAAAATTTGTCTTTTACTTTTGAGGCTCTTTTTAGTATAATAAGGTCGCCTGTCGGAATGGAATGACAGACAAAAAAAGACCGGAGCGTCCGGCCATCTATGATCTCTATATGAGGAGGATGCATTATGAAGAAGAAACTGGCAATGATCCTGACAGCAGCAATGGCCCTGTCCATGATGTCCATGACCGCTTTCGCGGAAGCAGAGACGGAAACCGAGACAGAAACCGAGTTCGATCTGGGCGCGGGCGACTTAGTCGCAAAAGAAGCATCAGCTGAAAAGAGCGAAGGCGTTATGACCTACGCTGAATATGCTGAGGCAGAGCTGGATTCCGAAGTGACCGTAGAAGTTTATGTACAGGCGAAGCAGTCCTGGTGGGAAGATAAGGCCACCGTTTACGCGCAGGACGAGGACGGCGCATATTTCCTGTATAACATGGAATGCTCCGAAGAGGATTATGACAAGCTGGTGGAAGGCCAGAAGATCAAGGTTACCGGATACAAATCCGAGTGGTCCGGCGAGGTGGAGATCGTTGACGCGACCTTCGAGCTGGAAGACGGAAACTTTGTCGCAGAGCCTCTGGACGTGACGGAACTGCTTGGCAGCGACGAGCTGATCGACCATCAGAATGAAAAGGTTTCCTTCAAGGGAATGACCGTAGAGCCCATCGGTGAAGAGGGCGACGCAGCTTTCCTGTACAACTGGGACGGCTCCGGCACAGAAGGCGATGACCTGTACTTCAACGTATCCGTAAACGGCGAGACCTACAACTTTACCGTAGAGTCCTATCTGTGCGGCAGCGATACAGACGTTTACAAGGCTGTTCAGGAACTGAAGGTCGGCGACGTGATCGATCTGGAAGGCTTCCTGTACTGGTATGAGGGCGTGAACCCGCACATTACGGCAGTTACGGCAGCTGAATAATTGAAGAATCTGCATGATCTGAAATCCCCGGGGGAGCTGTGCTTCCCGGGGATTTTTGTCTGTGCTGTGGAACAGAAGGGGTTCTTGCAGTATAATAGAAACATACGATCTGTCTCTTCCGGAACGGAAGACGGAGCTGTTTGGAGGGAAAAAGAATGATGAAAAGGAACAGGCTGATAACTGGTGTGATTTTTCTTTGTGTACTTCTGACATCACATGTAAATGCCGCTGCGGAAAAGTATCCGAACATGCCCCGGATCGCCTATGAAGAATACCCGGAGGTGGACGGCTCTCTGGCCTGCGTGCCTTTGATGGAAGCTCTGGTGAAGGCGGTGACAGGCTGTACCGACGCGCAGGCAGAGGAATCGCTGGCCCGTTTTTCAAACACGAATCCTTCCTACGAACGCCTGCAGAATGGCGAGGCGGACCTGATCCTGGTCTATGAGGCTTCGAAAGAAACGAAGGAGAAGCTGAACGGGCTGGAAGGACTGGATCTGCAGCCGGTGGGACTGGATGCGCTGGTATTTATTACGAATTCGTCCAACTACGTGGAGAATCTGACAAAGGAACAGATTCACGACATCTATACCGGGAAGATCCGCTACTGGAGCGAAGTGGGCGGATACAGAGAGCCTGTCAAAGCCTTCCAGCGCAGGGAGAATTCCGGCAGCCAGACGCTGATGCGCCTGCTTCTGATGGGGGACGAGGAGATCCCGGAGAAGCAGATGACCGTGATTTCCGAGATGGAAGGCCTGATCGACGCCGTGATGGAGTATGACAATTCTGCCAATGCCATCGGCTATTCCGTCTACTATTACGCATCCTCCATGTACCACCAGGACAGACTGAAATTCCTTGCGGTGGATGGTGTCGCGCCGGACCGGGAGACGATCGCTTCCGGGGAATACAGCCTTACCCATCCGTTCTACTGCGGAGTAAGAGAGGAAGGTGCTTCCGAAAACGCGCGGGCTCTGAGGGACTGGCTGATCAGCGAAGAAGGACAGGCATTTGTGAAGGAGTGCGGATATGTGGCAGCGAATGAGTAAAGACAGAGCAAGACTTTTCACCATGTGCCTTGCAGCAGTTCTGCTGGCATTTCCGGCAGCAGGTATGACTTCCGGCGCGGAAACCCCGGAACAGCCGGATTCTCCGGCGGTAAAGATCTGTGCCGAGGACGAATATGTCGGACTTCGGACCGGACTGTATTCCTGGGTGTACGGGACCATGGTGGACGATATCGTGATGCTGTACGACTGTGACGGAAACCAGGCCGGGACCATCATGGATTCCTATGAAGCCGGGGAATTCTTTTCCCGTGTGAAAAAAGGCAGGATCTGCGAAAACACGCAGTCCGGCCAGGCCGTTTTCTATGACACGGACAGCATGCATCAGTTCCTCTCGCTGGACCGGAACTCCTTCACATGGGATCTTTACACAGACAAGCTGCTGACCTACGAATATGCCACGGCTGAGGTTTGCCTGTATGACAGAAACGGCGGACTGCTGGTCAAAGCAACGGCGGCGCTGCCGGACGGAAGTCCCTTTCCGCCGGTTCATCCTTCCTTAATGCTTCTGAAGGGAGACGGGTTCCTGGATATGCGGGTATCGTCAGGGGATGTGTCTTTTGCGGCGATCTACTACCCGGAGGAGGACAGGCTGATCTGTTCTTCGGACCCGGAATTCCCGGACAGTCTCAGGGAGGAACCCAGGGCGGTCTTCGGCAGATACTATGTGACCGTACATCCCGGGGAAGAAGATAGCGAGGCCCCTGACAGATTTGACATTACGGATGCGGACGGGAACTGTGTCCTTTCAAAGGTGAGTCCGGGAGGAAACCGCTTTTTGGACGGCCTGTGGGGCACGGCATATGTGGCAAAACAGACCGGGCCGGAAGAATGGACTGTTTTCAACAGGGATCTGAAGGCCTGCGGGACCATTCCGTCCGCTGAAATACCCTATGTGGGAGATACGGCATATATCGAGGGCTTTTCCTATGAAGAACTGGGCGGCGGCACCTGCGACGGGACCGTGACATACCTTGGGCAGGAGGTTCCGTACACCCGCACGGAGGATGGCATCGGTGTGCTGTATGAGGGAGCGCTTATTCCTGTCACGGTGACGGAGAATCTGTATCCGGAGCAGATCAATGACCGGTGGATCCTGGCGAGGGACGGAAAAACAAAAATCTATGACAGGAAGACCGGTGAGCTGCTGCTGGAGACAGATGCCGGAGTATCCATGCAGAAGGACAGCATTCTGCTGCACAGGGACTTTTCCGGGGAAAAGAACAACGAAAATGTAATCTATGACGAGAATATGCAGATAGCATACCATACGGAGCGCTGGATGGTTCCCTGCGGGCCGGAAGCCTATTATATGGAACGCGGGCCCTACATCGGGATCGCGGACAAGTACGGGAACTGGCTGCTGCGGGTGCTGCCTGAGGCGGAGTGAGGGCCCTGCAGCTGAGTGACTGTCTGCCGGGGGGCGGAACAACAATAACCGGTGAACGTCCCGGCAACCCGGATATTTAAAAATGGGACAGAGGCGAACGTCCCTCTGTCCCAGATGTATGAATGATGAGTCAAGGTGAACGTCCCTCTGACTCATTTCTTTAAATTGACTGAATAAATTCATCGATATATGTGAGGGCGGCGCCTGTGGCGGCCGCCTCATTTTTGTATTTGCAGAAGGAGAGGAAGTCCGTGTCCTGGCTGAAGGGGTCCAGTTTGCGGACCTCGCGGCGGATCTGCGGCAGGTATTTCTCGGCGTACTGGCCGAGGTAGCCGCCTACCACCACGCTGCAGTCGAACAGCATGCGCACGGTGTTGATGCCGTAGGCCAGATGGTGAACGTAGTCATTCCACAGCTCGGTGGCCTGCGGGTCGCCTTCTTCCAGCAGCATGAAGAACTGGGTCAGGTCGCCGTCGGTGATGGTGTTCAGTACGCGGGTGGAGCAGTAGGCCTCCAGGCAGCCCTTTCCGCCGCAGTAGCAGGGGCGGCCGTCCTGGACCAGCTTGATGTGGGCGAATTCACCGCTCCGGTTGTTCATACCGACGTAGGGCGTGTTGTTCAGGACCACGGCAGCGCCGACGCTGTCGCTGAGCATCATATAGAAGAAGTCGGAGATATCGTGGTTGATGGAGCTCTCTGCGTAGGCGGCGGAGGTGGTGTCGTGGAAGAATCTGGCCGGGAACGGGATATAGCGGGCGAACTCGGCGCATTCCATCACGGGTTCATCGCGCAGCACGCCGTTGTAGTAGGTCCGGGTACCGTCCTTGGTCAGCAGCGCGGGAAGTACGATCCCTACACCCAGAACGGAAGCGTCCGGGATCTGCCCGGTCACGATGAGCTCGCGGACAATGCGTCCCAGCTTTCTGAAGTAGGCATCGTCACGGGTATAGGCCTGACGGTAGCGCACCTGGCAGATCAGCCGGCCGGACAGGTCCACGGCCACACCTGAAATGTGGCGGCTGGTGATGCTGACGGCGATGGCGACCCGCTGCAGCGGATCGATCTCGAAGACGCGGGAGCTTCTGCCACCCGTGTTGCCGCGCACGCCCGGGGTGTGGAGCAGGCCGTCCTCCTCCAGGGCGGCCAGGTTTTTATTGACAGTGGGGACGCTCAGGTCCAGCATGCGCGAGATATCCTGGCTGGTCATGTGGCCGTTCTCGCGCAGGGCCTTGTAGATGCGCACCCTGTTATTCTTTTTTATGTCATCTCTGGTAATGATATCAGATTGTTCCTGCATGATGTGCCTCCGTACAGAAGTTGGTCTGCTTCTATACTACTACAGGACAGCCTGTGTGGCAAAACGATTTGCAAAATCATTATTTGGACAAAATGCATAATTGAAATGGGCTTAAACAGGGCACTTAATCGTTAAAGAGAGAAAAAGTGCAGAAAAATACAAAAATCTATGACAATTAATTATCAATTTAGCACATATTTACAAATTCAAAACTGCGATTTTAGAAAAAAGTGATATTGCCAATTTGAAAAATTCTGACTATACTCTGTTTATAAAGTGATTTAAAAAACGATATTAAGATGGGTTTTTAAACGATTTATTAAACAGGATTAGAAATTTATTTTCACCAATTAAAAGGAGGAAAACTGTTATGCCAGCAAAAGGAAGCATCCCCAAAACCATGAAAGCCCTGGTGGCGCACGCAAGAGGAGATTACAGGTTTGAGCCGGAGTACCCGACACCTGAATGCGGACCGGACGATATCATCATTAAGGTCGAGGGCTGCGGAATCTGTGCAGGAGACCTGAAGTGCATGCATGGCGCTGCTATGTTCTGGGGCGATGAGGTTCAGCCGTCCTGGGTTAAACCGCCTTTCATCCCGGGCCATGAATTCTTCGGCCGCGTGGTCATGGTTGGTGAGAATGTAACAGAGTACGATCTTGGAGACCGTATCACTGCTGACCAGATCGTTCCCTGCGGAAAATGCCGCTTCTGTAAAGACGGACATTACTGGATGTGCCAGCCCCACGACATGTACGGCTTCCAGTACTACAACAACGGCGGTATGGCTGAATATGTACGTTATGGAAAGACCAGCGTCATCAGCCGCGTTCCGGAAGACATGAGCTTCGAGCAGGCCCTTCTTGTAGAGCCGTACGGCTGCTCCAAACATGCAGTAGACCGCGCACAGATCACCAACGAAGATGTTGTTGTCATCTCCGGCGCCGGCACCCTGGGCCTTGGCATGATCACCTATGCCAGAATGAAGAACCCGAAACTTCTCATCGTGCTTGACATGCAGCAGAACCGCCTGGAGAAGGCAAAAGAGTTCGGCGCTGACCTGGTATTCAATCCGGGCGAGTGCGACATCGACAAAGAGATCAAGGCTCTGACAGACGGCTACGGCTGCGACATCTATATCGAAGCAACCGGCAACCCCGCCAGCGTGATCCAGGGCCTGACCATCATCCGCAAACTGGGCCGTTTCGTAGAGTTCAGCGTATTCGGAAAAGAGACCACGGTCGACTGGTCCATCATCGGCGACAGAAAAGAACTGGATATCCTCGGATCTCACCTGAGCCCGTATGCATATCCGTTCGTGATCGAGAACATGATGAACGGCAAGATCAAGACCAACGGCGTTGTTTCCAGCATCTTCAAACTGGAAGACTGGGAGAAGGCCTTTGACTATGCGACAGGCAAATATGGCGACTTCAAGGTAGCCTTCAAGTTTGACTGAAGCAGAACCGGTCCCGTCAGCGCATCCTGTATCAGGACCTGACGGGAACATACAGTTTCGTGTATCAGGCCAGAGTGGCCTTTTGCAGTACAATAAATCATTTTAAAGGAGGAAACAAAATGAAAAAAGCAGTAGCAATGTTGCTGGCAGGCCTTATGGTTGCTTCGTCTCTGACAGTTACCGTTCCTGCAGCCGAAGAAGAGTTTGACTGGAAGAAATTCGACGGCGAAGAGATCACTGTTCTGTTCAGTGAGCACACCTATGCAGACGCTGTAGAAGCGAAACTGGATGAGTTCACAGAGAAGACCGGCATCAAGGTCAACTACTCCAGCATGCCCGAAGGAAACTACTTCGAAAAGCTGAACGTTGAGCTGAGCAGCCATTCCGGATCCATCGATGTTTTCATGACCGGTGCTTATCAGTCATGGGAATATGCGACAGCCGGAAACCTTGAGCCCCTTGAGAACTTCATTGACACAGATCTTACTTCCCCTGAGTGGAAATATGACGACTTCATCCCCGCAGTTATCAACGCTCTGAAATGGGACCTCGTTCCCGGACATCCGGTAGGAGAAGGCTCACAGTGGGCACTGCCGATGGGCTGGGAAGTTAACATCCTTACCTACAACAAGAGAGTCCTTGAAGAGAAGGGCCTTCCGGTTCCGGAAACAGCTGAGCAGCTTCTTGAAGATGCGAAAGCTCTCCAGGAGTTCAACGGAACAGGTTCCTATGGTCTTGCAGTCCGCGGTCTTCCGGACTGGGGCACCATCCATCCGGCATACATGTCCCTGTACTCCACATGGGGCGCTAAGGACTTCGAGATCGAAGACGGCAAACTTGTAAGTAAAGTAAACTCTCCGGAAGCTGTTGCTATGACCGAGTACTGGGTTGACCTTGTAAAGAACGGCGGCGCTCCGCAGTGGGCTACCTACGGTTGGGAAATGTGCGGCGCTGACCTTGGCGCAGGCAAAGCAGCTATGATGTGGGATGCTGACAGAGGCGGCTACACTCAGAACGTAGAAGGCGCTTCCGCAGAAGCCGGCAACTTCGCATTCGGCATGGTTCCGTATCCGGAATCCGCTGGAAAGACCGCTGACGATATGAGATCCAACCTTTGGGTTTGGTCCATGGCTATGAACGCTGACTCCGCTAAGAAGGACGCTGCCTGGTACTTCATGCAGTACTTCACAAGCCCCGAGTTCATGCTCTGGTCCGGCACAGAAGCAGCCTGCACAGACACTCCGCGTACATCCGTTCTTGAGAGCGAAGAGTACAAGAATTCTGTAGCAAGCGCAGAAGGCTACTATGAAGCATTCTCTAAGGTTTCTGAAAATGCCAGCATCTTCTTCACAGCACAGCCGTACTTCACAGAGACAACAACTGAATGGGCAAAGACCCTTCAGAAACTTGTAACAACTGATGAATATGCTTCCGTTCAGGACGCTATGGATGAGCTGAAGGAAGTAATGGATGAGATGGTTTCCGACCTCGAGGTCGAGTAATCGTTTCGGAAGCTTCTTAAGCTGAAGCCGGGGAAGACCGGTCCATTGCTGAAATTCACAATTCATACGGGAGGGAATGATCTTCCCTCCCGTTTTTCCTTAAAGTGATTTGTTGTGTGTTTGTAATTAGTGAGGTCGAATATGTCTGAACAAAATAAAGGGGGTAAATCCCAGCTGAACAAGGTTCCCTTCGGAACCAGAGTCAGACCTTATCTGATCGTTGCTCCTTCGCTGATCATTACCATTGGTATCATGGTACCGTTCGTAATGGCGATCTGGTATTCTCTTACGAACTATTCCTTCAAGCTTCCGACCCATAAGTTCGTGGGACTGAAAAACTGGGTGGATATGCTTACATCGACGGATTTCTGGAATGCGTTAAAGGTATCCCTGATGTACGGCGTTATCTCCACAGCAATTGAAATGCTGCTGGGTCTTGGAGTGGCGATCCTTCTTAATAATCTGAACAATAAGCTTTCGAGAGTTCTCAGAGTTCTTCTGGTATTCCCGCTGATGGTTGCGCCGGTAACGGCTACGATCGTGTGGCAGCTGATGCTGAACAGTTCTGTGGGTATCGTGGAAAAGCTTTTCAATATTTTCGGCGTATACAACTTCCCGTGGGCGGCATCCCCGAAGACGGCGCTGCTGACCGTCATCATGATCGACGTCTGGATCAATACGGCGTTTATCATCCTGCTGGTCCTTGCCGGCCTCCAGTCTCTGCCGAAATCGCCTTTCGAGTCTGCTAAGATTGACGGAGGAAACGCATGGTTCAACTTCGTGAACCTGACGCTGCCGATGCTGAAGCCCAGCCTTTACATCGCGCTGCTGTTCCGTCTGATGGCTGCTCTGCAGGAGTACGCAGTCATTTTCGCACTGACAAAAGGAGGTCCCGGAGACACCCTGATGTCCCTGTCACTGACGGCTTACCAGAAGGGATTCAAATTCCAGAAGTTTGGTGCCGCCATTCCGTTCATCCTTGTCCTGTGGCTGGTCATTAATGTTGCGGCGAAGAGAATCGTTAAACTTCAGCGCAACGCGCAGAAGCAGGCAGCAGGCCTGGAAGACTAAAGGAGGTATGGCATGAAAACCGGTAAACAACGTGCATTAAATATCCTCATGAATGTGCTTCTGATCATCTACGCGATCTTTGCTCTGTTTCCGCTTGTATGGATGATCCTGATCTCATTCAAGTCGGATACGGAAGTGTTCACGACCACATTTATCTTCCATCCGACTCTTTCCAACTATCAGCAGGTGCTGCTGCGTTCCGACTATGCCAGATATATCCGTGACAGCCTGATCGTTTCGGGCGGTGCCGTTCTGGTTTCCATTATCGTCGGTGTTCCCGCAGCCTATGCACTTGCCAGATACAATTTCGCCAGAAAAGAAGAGCTGGCCTTCCAGATCCTTTCCTACAAGTTCGCACCGGAAATTCTGGTCGTTCTTCCTCTTTTCATGATCTATCAGAAGCTCGGCCTTTACGATTCCTACATCGGCCTGATCTGGGTATATCAGCTGATCTCGCTTCCGCTGCTGATCTGGGTTGTACGAGGGTATTTCGAGGATATCTCCGTAGAGATCGAGTATGCCGCCCAGGTAGACGGCTACAGCTGGTATCAGATCTTCTTCAAGATGCTGGTTCCGCTGATCAAGCCCGGCCTTGTATCATCTGCTCTTCTGGCATTCATCTTTGCGTGGAACTCCTTCACGTTCCCGCTGATTCTTGCCAGCAGCAAGGTGTACCCGGTTACGGTTGCGATCACAAAGTATCTTGGTACTGACAGTGCCCATTACGGACAGCTGGCGGTTGCCGCTACAGTTTCCGCTATTCCCGCCATGGTCTTTGCTCTCTGCATCCAGAAGCATCTGGTCCGCGGACTTAGCTTTGGTGCGGTGAAAGGATAAGGTGCAGCATGGCAAGAATAACACTTGAGAACATAAAAAAGGCTTTCGGAAAAGTACAGGCGCTGGACGGCATCAGCCTGGACGTCAGGGACAATGAATTCTTTGTCCTTTTCGGACCGGCCGGTGCTGGCAAGACGACCATCCTGAACTGCATTGCCGGAATCACGATGCCGGAAGAAGGAACCGTCAGCTTCGACGGCAAGATCATGAACCTGATCGATCCGGCTCACCGCAATGTCGCGATGGTATTCGAAAACTACGCGCTGTTCCCGCAGATGACCGTTTACGAGAACATGGCATCCGCGCTTCGCAGCAAACTCTACAGGGAAGATGAGGCGACCATCAAGGAGCGCATCGACAAAGCCGCGAAGATGATGAAGATGGAAAAGCTTCTGGAAAGACTTCCCAGCCAGCTTTCCAACGGACAGAAACAGAGGGTGGCCATGGGCCGCGCCCTTGTCCGCACCCCGAACGTATTCCTGATGGACGAGCCGCTGGCGCATCTGGACGCGAAACTGAGAAACTCCATGCGTACCGAGCTCAAGGAGATGCAGGCGAATCTGGGTTCCACCTGTATCTATGTAACCCATGACTTTATGGAAGCCATGGCCCTGGGCGACCGTATCGCCATCATCAACAAAGGAAAGATCGTACAGATCGGTTCCGGCGACGAGATCTACTACATGCCCTGCAATGAGTTCACGGCGGAACTGATGGGTGACCCACAGATCAACATCATCCCGGCGGAGTTTGAAAAGAACGGCAGCGGCTACAATGTCGTGATCGAAGTGAACGGTGAAAAGCTGAAGAAAGAACTGCCGGAAGACAAGGCCGTATTTGCGAAGATCGCCGCGGACGGAATCGGAAAGGCTGACCTGGGCATCCGCCCGCAGCACATCAGATATTCGTTCGAACCGGCCGAAGGATATTTCAAGACCACTGTATACAGCTACGAAAGCATTGGTAACAAATCCGTCATCACGGCTGAATGCGGAAAGTATCAGCTGCGCATGATCGCCCCCAATGGACTGAATGTGGCCATCGACAGCGACATCTACTTAAAGCCCGAACTGGACCGCTCCATTCTGTTCGACTCAGATTCGAAGAAATACATTATCCGCTACGATGAAGAGGCGATCAGGGCCTTTGCGACGAAGGAGGTGAAGTGATGGCAGGACTTACACTGGAACATCTTTATAAACGCTATGACAATTCAGGAAAAAAGAAGAAGACCGTCAATGATTACGCGGTAAAGGACCTGAACCTTGTCTGTGAGCAGGGCGAATTCGTCGCCTTCCTGGGGCCCTCCGGCTGCGGTAAGACCACTACACTTCGCATGATCGCGGGGCTTGAGGAGATCACCCAGGGCAACATCTACATCGGCGACCGCCTGGTGAACGAACTTCACCCGAAGGACAGACACATCGGCCTGGCTTTCGAGGACTACGCCATGTATCCGCCTCTGAACGTATACGGCAACGTGGCGTTCAACCTGCGCGCCAAGGGCGTGGACAAGAACGAGATCGACAGAAGAGTCCGGGAGATCGCACCGCTGATGCAGATCGACGACCTGCTGGACAAGATGCCGGTGAAGCTTTCCGGCGGACAGAAGCAGAGAGTCAACATTGCCAGAGCGATCATCCGCGAGCCGGAGCTTCTGCTGATGGACGAGCCTCTTTCCCATCTGGACGGCAAGGCCCGCCAGGCCATGCGTGTCGAGATCAAGAGACTGATCAACAAGATCAAATGTACCACCATCTATGTAACCCATGACCAGCTGGAGGCCATGTCCCTGGCTGACAAGATCGCCATCATCAACTTCGGCGTGCTGCAGCAGTTCGGAACCCCGACGGAAGTCTACGACGACCCGGTCAACGAATTCGTGGCATCCTTCATCGGTGAGCCGCCCATGAACATCCTGGAGACCACCATCATCAAGGCCGACGGCAAGTTCTACTTTACCTTCAAAGACAGTAACCTGCACATCGCGGTGCCGAAGAGATACTACAGTGTGGTAAGCGACGGATTCCGCTGCAAGATGGGCGTGCGTCCCATGGACGTGCTGGTCGGCGGACCGGATTCCGACGGAACCCCCGAAGAGATCGCAACCTTCGAGAACCTGGGCGACGAGCGCCGGATCGGTATCCATGTCGGCGATGTCCTTCTGATGCTGATCACGGAAGATGAGAAGCGCTATAAGAGGGGCGACATCATCAAGCTTGAGGTAAGGGAAGAGAAGACACATCTGTTCGACATTGAGACCGGCGACAGGATCAGAGAGAAATAGGAGGCATGATATGGAAACGATTGCAACCGTAGGATCAGTTCTCTTATTACTGGCACTTGTGTGGCAGATCCTGGGATCTGTCTGGAACATCGTAGCCATCGTTCTTGGATTGTTCAGAGACCGCTGACA
>CACZSG010000091.1 GCA_902783665.1 uncultured Lachnospiraceae bacterium
AACAGGATCCAGATTCCCGAGATGCCAAGCTTGTCGCCAAGAATGGCCGGGCCGATCACATTTCCGTCCACCTGCTGCAGGATGATCAGGAACACCAGGAACACAACGCATTTCACCGGATTGGTCATCAGGATCAGCAGGGCAGATGGAACAGCGCCCAGGTAGGGACCGAAGAACGGGATGATGTTCGTCACCCCGACCACCACCGCGATCAGTACCGCGTAAGGCATGGATGTGATGGCACAGAAGATAAAGCAGATGACCCCGATGATCAGGGAATCCACCAGTTTCCCGTAGATGAAGCCGCTGAACATGCGGTCCGTAATGTGGACCTCCTCCAGTACCCAGTCCGCCGCCTTGCCGGGAAGGATTGCGTACAGTGCCATCCGGGCCTGCGCCAGGAATTTTTCTTTCCCGCCCAGCAGATAGGATGCGACGATGCAGCCCAGGCCGAAGTTCTTCAGCACGCCTATAATGCCCATTACATTGGATGTAATGTCCGAAACAATGGTCTCCAGGTTCGGCAGCACGGAAGTCTGCAGGAAATTCTGCAGGGAACTGGTCACTGTATTGATGGTATCCTGAACGTAAGTGACAATCTCGTGGGAGGTCTCGCCGTGGTCCAGGCCTTCTATCCATTCGCTGAACTCTCTGACGGCCCCGGGCAGCTGGGCGATGATGCCTGAAATACTGTTGATCATCTCCGGAAGAACTGCCAGCATCAGAATAAGGATGGCCGCGAACATCAGCACGACAGCCAGCAGAATGGCCGCCAGACGGATCAGGGAGGCGAACCGCCCTGTCTGTTTCGGATCGAGGAACCGTTTCAGAAGCTTTTCAATTGCCATGGTCACCGGATTCAGCAGATAGGCGATGACGAATCCGTAGATAAACGGCCCCAGAATGGAGATCAGTCTGTCCGCAGCGTTTGTGAAAAGATGCGTGCGGAAGAACAGCAGAATGATCAGGCAGATGACCGCCGCCGCGGCCGCCAGCGTCAGAAGCTGATTCCGGTAATTTTTCCATTTGAGCTTGTCCATATGTTGCCCCCTATGTCAGTTTTCTCTTAGCATAAATGCTTCCGTCTCCTGCATGACCTGCGTCAGGTTCTGAAGGTCAAGTTCCGTGATACCGCATTCCAGGGAATGGTTCGCCTCCGGGATCACCATACATGGGATTCCCTTTTCTGCAGCGAGCGCCGGTACCCGGCTTCTCTTCTCCCCGGTCCACTGGTCCCTGCTTCCCGTAAAGGCCACTGCTTCCCCGAACTCGAAGGTAAAGGTCTCCTCCAGCGGTGTGTACAGCACCAGGCGGATCCTGTCCCGCGCGGGGCTTTCGGAAGCGATCTGCGCAGCGGCAATGGTGCCGATGCTTTTGCCCACAAACAGGACCTCCTCATAAGAAGAAAGATCCGTGTCCGAAAGCATCTGCCTGGCCTGTGCCAGCGCAATGGCATAGGATTCCTGTATTTTGTTTTTATCTCCGGGCACTTTCTTCGGAAAGCCCCCATAGGGAAGAAGCTTGATATCAAACCCGTGCTGCGCGGCCAGTTTTCTGCTGTAGTACAGCAGCGGCTTGTCCACCGTGTACCCGATTCCCGGGAAAAATACTGCCAGTCTGCTCATGATATGCCCCATTTCTGATCATCAGGAAAAAAACGATCGTTCCTTCAAAAGTATAAACCAAACAGGGCACTTTATCAATCATCCAGAATATAGAACAACCCTCTTCCAGATGCCACTCAATATTTACTATCAGGCACAAATATTGTATACTAAAGAAGTACGAATAAGCTGCCTGAATCCCGGCCAGGCCTTACTTTCCGGCACTTATTTCCAGGGAAACTATTTCCGGACACTGATGATACCAGCCAATGACCCCAGGAGCCCCAAAATGAGCAAGCGCAAGATTCTCTTTCTGACAGCCGTAATTTCTATCCTCTGTTCCTTTACATCCTATGCATTTGATTCCATCAGGCGGGGCGACCGGGGAGAACATGTTATAGAAGTCCAGCAGATGCTGATCGATCTGGGATATCTGTCCGGCAGGGCGGACGGCGTTTTCGGCGGGATGACAGAGGCTGCGGTGCTGGCCTTTCAGGAGGCAAACGCCCTGGATGTCACCGGAATTATTGGGGAGGCTACCTATAATTCTCTTCTGCAAAAAAGCGCCGACGCGAGTACGGGCATGAAACTGGACGGAGGACCTGCACAGGGGGAGGATTCCACTCCTCAGGAAACACCAGCCCCACAGCCTGAAACCACGGCACAGGAAACACCGGCTGCTCAGCAGGGGAGCACTTCGCAGGGAGCTTCGACTCAGCAGCAGGATTCCGCTTCGCAGGGAGCTTCATCCCAGCAGCAGGAAGCTCCTGTCTCTGAGACACAGCCTTCCGCTTCCTCAGCCGTTACGCCGGCAGCAAGCTCCGCTTCCACAGAAATCATCGAATCAGCTTATGACCTGAAGATCACGGAGGCCGGATATTCCATATCCGATGGATATCTGTACTACTCATTTGCTCTGAAAAACAACGGCGACGGCGGATATGCCTGCCCGATGATCCGAATGACAGCCCGTAATGCCGATGGAAAGGTCATCGGAATCTATGATCAGATAATGGAAGAAGTATACCCCAGCGAGGAACTCTGGTGGGCCGGAAAAGGCTGTGAAATGAAGGAAGAACCTGCCAAAGTGGAATTCAGCCTGCTCCTGTCGGATTTCAATATCGTAACTTCGTCCATGATGAGCCATGACGGCTTCTATTATCCGACAATCAACTCTGATTACACTATGGCAAACAAAGTGCAATCATTCACTACGCTCGGGAAATTATTTAACCCGAATGATTTCCCGCTTAAAGCAGCAGTGGTCGTTATTTACAGAGATGAAAACGGATCCATGATAGGAGGCGATCATACTGTCACCGACTGGATCGATCCGGAGGGTCAGGTCTTTTATGATTTTAAGCCTTCATTTATTCCGGTCGAATATGCTTTTTATGAGATTTATGCCATGCCGGTGAGCCTTAGACAGTAATAACA
>CACZSG010000092.1 GCA_902783665.1 uncultured Lachnospiraceae bacterium
AAAAAGAAGGACAGAAATCCTTCTTTATTTTCATGCAATTAACGGCGTTTTCTGTTATGATAAGATTTACATTCTAAGCAGGAGGCCGGATATGAAGAAAATGAACCACAGAGACCGGTATACATATCTAACGCAGACCCCGGTACCGCAGCTGATCCTTCAGCTTTCCGTGCCGACTATCATCAGTATGCTGGTGACGGGTATCTACAATACGGCGGACACCTTTTTCGTGGGGCGGATCTCCACCCAGGCCACAGCAGCCGTGGGCCTGGTGTTCTCCGTAATGGCCATAATTCAGGCCATGGGCTTTTTCTGCGGTCACGGTTCGGGCAACTATCTGTCCCGCCTGCTTGGGGCAGGAAAGCAGCAGGAAGCGGATGAGACCGCGGCCACAGGATTTGCGCTGGCACTGATCCTTGGGGGCATTCTGGCGGTGATCGGAAATATTTTTGCCGTGCCTATCTGCCGTCTGCTCGGTGCTTCAGAAGCGTCCCTGCACGACACCATGACTTATATGCGCATCATTCTTGCCGGTGCGCCCTTCATGATGGGGCAGTTCGTCATCAACAACCAGCTGCGCTTCCAGGGGAAGGCCTACTATGCCATGATCGGTCTGATGGCAGGCGCTGTCATCAACATCGGCCTGGACCCGCTTCTGATGTTCGGCCTGGGGCTGGGCGTAGCCGGCGCCGCGCTGGCCACCGTATCCGGGCAGATCATCAGCTTCTGCGTGCTTTTCATCGGCAGCAGGAAGGGGGACAACATCCGGCTGAAGGCCAGTAATGTACGTCTGAACGGACATTACCTGAAGGAGATCGTGAACGGGGGCGCGCCGTCTTTGTTCCGGCAGGGCCTGGCCGCACTGGCCACGCTGCTGCTGAACCTGGAGGCAGGACGGCTTGGCGGAGACGCCGCCATCGCGGGCATGAGCGTGGTGACCAGGGTGCTGATGCTGCTTTCCTCCGCGCTGATCGGGTTTGGCCAGGGCTATCAGCCGGTCTGCAGCTTCAACTACGGGGCGAAGCTTTATGAAAGGGTCCGCGAGGGCTATCTGTTCTGCGTGAAGATAGGAACCGTGTTCCTGATCGCTGCTGCAACCGTATGCTTTGCCTTCGCGCCGCAGATCATCTCTTTGTTCCGGGACGACCCGGATGTGATCGCCGTCGGCATTACGGCACTGCGGGCCCAGGCGATCACCCTTCCGCTGATGGCGGGTATCGTGATGACGAACATGATGCTGCAGTCGGCGGGAAAAGGGGTAAAGGCGTCCATTGCATCCTCCTCCCGCAACGGAATCTTCTTTATTCCGCTGATTCTGATCCTGCCAAGGATCTTCGGGCTGTTCGGAGTGGAGATCACACAGGCCTGCGCGGATGTGCTGTCGTTCTTGCTTGCAGTCCCGCTGGCGGTTTCGGAACTGAAGAAAATGGTGCAGTGAGTCAGAGGGACGTTCACCGGTGACTCGTTCTGGATTGGCGGACCAGCTATGCTGGCCGCCATTGCCAGAATGAGTCACCGGTGAACGTCCCTCTGACTCACAGACAGATAAGAATAAGAAGAGAGGGGATAAAATGCTTGCTGTTCTCATTTTGACAGCCGTGATTGGTCTTTTTGTTTTCTGGTATCTTATTTACAGTGTTCACAGCACCTTTCCGGCGGAAGAAGGGAGCACAAAGAGCCGCATTTTCCGCTGGCTTCTTGCGGCGGTTCCTGCGCTTGCACTGGCTGTTTACTGCCGGTTTCATCTGGTGACGGGGCTGATCGTGGCGGTCCACCTGGCAGTGTTCCGGCTTCTGTGCGGCTTTGCGGTGCGTCTTCTCGGAAAAAGGTTTGGAAAAAGAGAGATTTCCGGGCAGGACCGTAAGAGGAGAATGGCCCGGGCAGCAGGCGCGCTGGCAGTTGTGATCACCACGGGTTATCTTGCCGCCGGCTGGTATTTCGCCCACCATGTGGCTGTGACCAGGTACCGGCTGCAGACAGAAAAGAACATCGGGGCAGATCCGCTTCGCATCGTGCAGATTTCCGATTCCCACATTGGTTCGACCTTCGACGGGGAAGGCTTCGCGCGGCATATGAAAACAGTTCAGGAACTGGAGCCGGACGTGGTCGTGATCACCGGCGACTATGTGGACGACGACTCCCTGCGCGTGGATATGGAGCGCTGCGGCGAGGCTCTTGGCAGCCTGAAGACGACATACGGCGTCTACTATGTATACGGTAACCACGACAGGGGCTATTTCCAGTACCGGGATTTTTCCTGGCAGGACATGGAAGAAAATCTGGAGAAAAACGGTGTCCGGATCCTGAAAGATGAAGCCGTGATGCTGGAGGAGAACGTTTGTCTGATCGGCCGGGAGGACCGCTCGGTGCCTGGCCGGATGAACATGGCAGAGCTGATGGAGGAGGCAAAGAAGCTGACCGGGACGGACAGCGGGGACCTGTATACCATCGTGCTGGACCACCAGCCGTGCGATTTTGACGCTCAGGCGGCAGCAGGCGTGGATCTGGTGCTGTGCGGCCACACCCATGGAGGGCACATGTTCCCCGGCGGTATTACGGGGGAACTGTCCGGGGCCTATGACAAGAACTATGGACTGGAAGTAAGAGATAATACCACATTTATCGTAAATTCCGGGATTTCCGGCTGGACCATACCGTTCAAGACCGGGGCCGCGTCGGAAATCGGAGTGATTGAAGTGAGTCAGAGGGACGTTCACCGGTGACTCATTCAGGCTAAAGGCGGCCAGCATGGCTGGCTGCCGAAGTCCGAATGAGTCACCGGTGAACGTCCCTCTGACTCACTGTTCACAATTTCAACATAAAAACACCACAAAAACACCACATTCGATTCACAAATCGGACAAAATCCTGTCCTATACTTGGAACCATCAAAGGGAAATACCGGATGACACCGAAAGGTGGTCCGGTTCACAGAAAAGCCACAAGGCTTTTTGGTATAGGAGGGTTGACTTATGAAGAAACGTACACTTATTTCATTACTTTGCGCAGGCGCGCTGACAGTAGGAACTATTGCGGGAACGTCCGCATTTGCATCCGCTGACGATACAGAGGCGGAAGCGAAGAGTGAAGGCTTCACACTTCTTGCAGCAGAAGAAGAAGAATCGGAAGAAGAAGAATCGGAAGAAGAGGAAATTGTCCTCGGCGAGGACCTCTCCGGAGTGGCCGGGGTCGCGGCCAAAGTGATGCCGGCAGTTGTTTCCATTACGAACAAGTCGGTCACAGAGGTGCAGGACATGTTCGGTATGTATGACATGTTCGGATGGCCGTACGGCTACGGCGATGACAGCGGACGAGGCAATTCCAGAACATATGAAAGCGTCAGCGCAGGCAGCGGCATCATCATCGGGCAGAGCGATACAGAGCTTCTGATCTGCACGAACTACCACGTGGTAGAGGATGCGACAGAGCTTTCGGTCGGATTTGTGGATGACGAGGTTGCCCCGGCTGTTGTAAAGGGCGAGGATTCATCGAACGACCTGGCAGTTGTTGCTGTTTCCCTGGATGATATTAAAGACGAGACGCTGGATCAGATCAGCGTAGCGGAGATCGGTAATTCCGATAAGCTGGTCATCGGGCAGCAGGTGGTTGCCATCGGTAACGCCCTTGGTTATGGCCAGTCCGTCACCACAGGTATTGTAAGTGCTCTGAACAGAACCATCGATCTGGACGGTTACAACGCAGCACTGATTCAGACAGATGCAGCCATCAACCCCGGCAACAGCGGCGGCGCGCTGCTTGACATGGACGGTCACGTTATCGGTATCAACTCCGCGAAGGCAGCTTCCAACGGCGTTGAGGGCATGGGCTATGCAATCCCCATTTCTTACGCGGAACCGATCCTGGAGGATCTGATGAACCGTAAGACCAGAACCGAGAAAGTAGCCGAAGAGGACAGCTCCTACATGGGTATCTACGGACAGGATGTATCTTCCGAGATGAACCGTCTGTACGGAATCCCGCAGGGTATCTACATCACCGATGTGGAAGAAGGCAGCCCGGCAGCGGAAGCAGGCCTGAAGAAAGGCGACGTCATCGTGAAATTTGACGGCAGCAGCGTGACATCCATGCAGCTTCTGAAGAACATGCTCAGCTACTATGCGGCAGGTGAGGAAGTCACCATTACCATCAGCCAGCAGGCGGACGGCGAATACACCGAGAAGAAAGTGGATATGACTCTTGGCAGACTGTCCGATTATGTTGACACGGAAGATTACAATGAATAATGGGACAAGGGGACGTTCGCCTCTGTCCCACCTAAGTGACGAGCCGGAGGAACCTCCGGCTCGAACACTTTGGGTGGGACAGAGGCGAACGTCCCCTTGTCCCATTGCGCGGCAAGTCTGCCGTGCTTTTTTGTAAATTCACCCCTTTATCACTTTGAAGCAAAAAATTGTTTACAAACGGGAAAAAGCATTGTATACTTTTTCCCGTAGTTTTTTGTTTTTATATTTTAGGCAAGGGGGCCGATTTTATGTCTTACACAGAAGAGATCTATGAGCGCGTAGTAGCTCAGAACCCGGGTGAGCCGGAGTTTCATCAGGCAGTCAAGGAAGTTCTGGATTCCCTGAAGCTGGTTATCGATGCAAATGAGGAGAAATACCGTGCAGCAGGCCTGCTCGAGAGATTGATCGAGCCGGAACGTATCATTTCCTTTAAGGTTCCGTGGGTAGACGACAACGGCAAGGTACAGGTCAACAAGGGATACCGCGTACAGTTCAACAGCGCCATCGGACCGTACAAGGGAGGTCTTCGCTTCCATCCGTCCGTAAACCAGAGCATTCTGAAATTCCTCGGCTTCGAGCAGATCTTCAAGAATTCTCTTACCGGCATGCCGATCGGCGGCGGCAAGGGCGGCTCCAACTTCGACCCGAAGGGCAAATCTGACCGCGAGGTCATGGCATTCTGCCAGAGCTTCATGACAGAGCTTTCCAAATACATCGGCGCTGACGAGGATGTTCCCGCAGGTGATATCGGTGTAGGCGGAAGAGAGATCGGCTATATGTATGGACAGTACAAGAGACTGACCGGCCTTTACGAAGGCGTTCTCACCGGAAAAGGCCTGACCTGGGGCGGATCTCTGGTTCGTACACAGGCTACCGGTTACGGCCTGATCTACATTCTGGACGCTATGCTGAAGGATCACGGCATGGAGCTGGCCGGAAAGACCGCTGTCATCTCCGGTTCCGGAAACGTTGCCATCTATGCATGTGAGAAGGCTCAGCAGCTCGGCGCGAAGGTTGTTGCCCTTTCCGATTCCAACGGATATGTCTACGACCCGAACGGAATCCAGCTTGACATCGTAAAGGATATCAAGGAAGTGAAGCGCGGCCGTATCAAAGAGTACGCTGAAAGAGTTGAAGGCGCTGTTTACACAGAAGGAAAAGGCATCTGGACCATCAAGTGCGACGTTGCCCTTCCGTGCGCAACCCAGAACGAGCTGAACCTGGACGATGCAAAGGCACTTTGCGCAAACGGCTGCAAGATCGTTGCAGAAGGCGCTAACATGCCGACCACCAGAGAAGCAACCGATTTCATCCTGGAGAACGGCTTCCTGTTCCTGCCGGGCAAGGCATCCAATGCCGGCGGCGTAGGAACATCCGCTCTGGAAATGTGCCAGAACAGCGCACGTCTTTCCTGGACCTTCGAAGAAGTCGATGCAATGCTTAAGAAGATGATGAATGACATCTATGCCAAGATTTCCGATGCAGCAAAACGCTACGGCGTAGAAGGCAACTATGTGATCGGCGCGAATATCGCCGGCTTCGAGAAAGTTGCGAACGCTATGCTGGCACAGGGCCTGGCACTGTAATTTAAACAAATGTGGGACAGAGGGGCGTTCACCTTGGTTGGGACAGTAGGGACGTTCGCCTTTGTCCCATTTTTTAAAAATGGGACAAAGGCGAACGTCCCTACTGTCCCAACCAAGGTGAACACTCCTCTTTCCTACGTTATACCCGTTGTATGACACTTTTGCTTATTCCTGTAAGGCGCTCAATCTGCCGAAGGGTAAGTCCGGCAGCTTTCAGTTTATGAAGCGCTTTGTTCCTCTCTGCTCTGTTAAGATTCTGCAAACAATATCCATTCTCTGTCTGAAGCGTTTCTCTCAGCACTTTTTTTGCCCACTCATCATTTCTTAATCGGATTTCTGCTTCCCGAAACTCATCTGTATTTGATTCATTCAGAAAAGCTCTTAGATTGGAAAGACTTCCAATTTCTTTTTTTATTGGAGACACATCCACAAAAGAGGCATCATTTTCATAAAGATGATAGCTGCTCCATTCATAAGAAAACGGAGAACAGATGCCTGCTTTGGCCGGGTTATTCAGTATGTAGCGAAAGACCCTCAGCAATTGACCGGTATTTTCGATATTCTCATTAAGATAACGGTTCTGGAACAGGTGGCCTGTACGCTCGTACTTTTGATTAAAATATACTGCGTAAGAGGTTTCAAGCCGTCGCATCATGAAGGAAGTTTTTCCGACAGTATTATGTATCAGTAAATGTACATGGTTATCCATCAGACAGTATGCCAGTATGGTGGTTTCGTTCTCTGCGCTGTAATGCTTCAGAAGTTTGATAAAGTAGCGGCGGTCTGCAGAATCTTCAAAGATAATCTGCTTGCCGACGCCTCTCAGGATGAGATGCATATAACCGGAAGGACTGAATATTCTTTTTGTTCTTGGCATGAATTCTCCTATCATATACAATGAATGGGTAATGAACAGTATTAATCGAGCACTTGACATTACGATAATGTGATTATAAAATACAAAATGTGAAATTTCAACAGATAATAAGGAGATTCATGCGGGAAGCAAACAAAATGGGACAAGGGGACGTTCGCCTCTGTCCCACTCAACAGAATAAGATCAAACAGAAAAACTTAAAAGGTGGGACAGAGGCGAACGTCCCTACTGTCCCATGTCCGGTGGAGAAGCAGTGCGGCGGCTGCCAGTACCTGCGGCTGCCATACGAGGAGCAGCTGAAGCTGAAACAGGAAAAAATACAAAAGCTGCTGAAACCGTTCGGGAAGGTGTATGAGATTACAGGCG
>CACZSG010000093.1 GCA_902783665.1 uncultured Lachnospiraceae bacterium
ATAGTGGGTTCCATTGCGCATAAAGTATAGTTTTTACTATGGACATCCATTCCGATTTTGAGTATTCTATACATAGGTGACCTCCTTTTGTATGCGGTAATCCCTGTTACCATTGATCTTGACAATCATCAGTATACAGGTAAATCCACGTTGCTGCAAATGTGAGGTCACTTCATATTATCTCATGGTCTCCAGATATCCTATTTAAATATAGTGTACTCTTTCTTTATCGAACCGGTCCTGCTGCGGTCTGCTCTCCGCAGGGTATCCGAAGGGTACCAGCGCAAAGGCATGCAGGCCTTCCCCGATGCCCAGGATGGCATCCACCTTTTCGATGCGTTCCTTTTCCGGGGCGATCCCAAGCCATACGCCGCCAAGGCCCAGGGATGTGATCTCCAGAAGCGCGTTCTCCGTGGCGATGGAAAGATCTATCATGTCATAGGACGGGAAGCGGAGCCCGGAGGTCCTGTAGCAGGGCACCAGCACCACCTTCGCGTTAGCCGTGCAGCCTGCATAAGGGCTGACCTTTGCGAGCGCTTCGATCTTCTGTCTGTCAGTTACCACATAGAATTCCCAGGGCTGCTGGTTGCCGGCGGAAGGCGCTGCCATGGCTGCGCGAAGGATCTGTTCCACCTTCTCCGGCTCTACCGGCCTGTCTTCGTATTTGCGGATGCTCACCCGTTCGAATATCTCTTTCATTGCTATTCTGTCTCCTGTTCTGTCTTGAATCATTTTGGGGGGATTTTACCGGATCATTTTTTGAATCATTTTTGAACCATTTTGGGATCATTTTCTGAATCATTGTCTGAATCAGTGTGTGAACCAGTGTCTGAATCATTGTCGAATCATTGTCGAATCATTGTTTTCGAAGAAATAGCTTTTCCTGCACAGAACACACTTTAGCAGAATTTCACCACCTGCGCCAGCGCTTTTTCTTTGTCTCATCTTTTATCTCTTCTTTGTCTCTCCTGTTGCCCTTCCTGCTGCCTATCTTATTGCCTCCCCGTATCCTCCCATGTTTCCGATGTGAACGAACAACTCAGCCCCTGCTCATTTGATCTCACTCAGAATTTTGCCGATGCTGTCATGAAAGACCAGGTCGGCCTTTCCTTCCATTTTCGTCTTTCCTTTGTTGATAATGATCAGGTGCTTTCCATGGAAAGTATGCGCCAGACCCGCCGCGGAACCGACCTCCAGGGATGTTCCGCCGATGATCAGGCAGTCCGCGTTCCGAATCAGAACAACCGCGTCGCTGTAATCCTCCGGAAGGAATTCGCCGTACAGGGTAACATCCGGCCTGACCGTGCGGCCGCACTCGGGACATTTGGGCACCGGGTCCTGGCTGTCAAAAATGAAATCCGGGCCAAGCTGTTTCCGGCAGGAAACGCAGTAACTGCGCAGGGCGCTGCCGTGAATCTCCAGCACTTTCCTGCTGCCCGCCTTCTGATGAAGTCCGTCAATATTCTGCGTGATCACCCCGTCCAGCTTTCCTCGCTTTTCCAGCTCCGCCAGCTTCCTGTGCGCAGCATTTGGCTGCACTTGTCTGGCATCCAGGTTTTTGCGGAAGTAGTCGAAAAACACCTGTGGATGCTTCTGCAGGCATTCGGCACTCAGCAGATATTCCGGCTTGTATTTTGAAAATTTCCGGTCAGTCTTCCTGTAAAGACCGTCTTTACTGCGGAAGTCCGGAATGCCACTCTCCGTGGACACGCCGGCGCCGCCCAGAAAGACGATGTGCTCGCTTTCCTCCACAATCTTGTTTAGAAGCTCTATCTTCTGGTCCTCAGTCAGACTTTTCTGATACAGCTGTTTTTTCCTCTGGTTTCGCAGCTCTTCCAGCATCTGCGCTCCCGAACGGGCTATATGCATATCAGCCATTTCTTATCTCCATCTCCTCCGGCACGCTGTACCTGCCGTCCTTCAATTCAAACGCATATACCGCGCAGTTTCCAATATACTTTCCCCAGTATGATCCGCCGGATGCCGGGGTCAGGCACTCAAGAGCACCCTTCATGGCGATGGCATGGGTACAGATCAGTATGTTTGTTTCCTCCGTCTTCTCACAAGGGGTGATTTCTGTTCGGATAGTTTCTGTTCGGATAGTTTCTGTTCGATTTGTTTCTGTTCGAATGGTTTCCAGGAAACTGCCTGCTCTCTTTACCACATCGGCCAGCGGCTCCATGCCTTCCGGCGCCGGATTGTGCACGAAATCGCTGAAAAAGGCCATCACCTCCGGCGCGGGATGCCGAAGGTCCATCCCTTCATAAGGTCCATAGTCCATTTCCAGAAGCCGTTCATCCGTAACGATTCCGCTGTCTGTTCCTGAAATGATCTCCGCCGTCTGCACTGCGCGCGCCAGCGGACTGGCATACACCCTGTCAAAGCGGATCCCGTTCTTCGTGAACCAGCTGCAAACCGCCATGGCCTGCTGCATGCCAGCCTCGTTCAAAGGCAGATTGCTGCCCCGTCCCTGCATTCTGTTAGACTGATTTCCGTCCGTCTGTCCATGACGGACCAGCCAGAGTTTCATCGGCTTCTCCTCCTGAGCGGGACAGCGGGTCGTCCGCCTGTGTCCCAATTCGCAGATTTCCATGTGACAGACCTAAAAATGGGACAAGGGGACGTTCGCCTGTGTCCCATTTTTCAGATTTTCCATCGAAAAGACCTCAAAATGGGACACAGGCGAACGTCCCCTTGTCCCACTTATCTGTGCTTTCTCATATACTCCACGGTCCTGTGCAGCGTCTCCCCCTGGTAGATCTGATCCAGGTGGCCGGCAAAATCCAGGTGATACCTGTCCTGCAGCGCGTCAAGAAGTCTTTTCTGCTCCTTCTCCCGCTCCGTTTTTGCCTCCGTGAAATAATCCTCCAACGTCAGCTGCCGGCCTTCCTCGCCGGAAAGGTTGTAAATGCCCGTTCCGACCAGACGGATGGGACGATGCGGCACGGTATCAAGCATCCGGGCCGTTTCCTGCCAGATGGTCACCGCACTGTCGCAGGTGGACACCAGGCGGGATCTTGTAAGTCCCTTCATGTCGGCATAGGTGAGTTTCAGGGTCACTCCATTGCCGTGAAGGCCATAGCGCTTCGCACGGTGTTCCACGCAAAGGGAAAGCAGTACCAGGACATCCTTCAGCAGGTCGAAATCACTGACATCCGCCTGAAAGGTCACCTCCCGGCTGATGGATTTGGCATCCTCGGGCCGGTAGGGCGTGACCTTCCGGTCGTCGATTCCGAAGGCGATCTGAGTGATCCACTGGCCCTGTTTCCCCAGCAGGCGGGCGACCAGGTCCTTCTGCTGCTGAATATCCCGGACCGTATGAATGCCCGCGGCGTATAACTTCGCGGCGGTCATTTCGCCCACCGTGTAAAGAACCCGCACGTCACGATCCATGATCAGGTTCACAAAGTCCTCCGGGGTGGGGATTTCGAAGTAGCCGTCCGGTTTCTTCTCCTCGCTGGCCGTTTTCGCAGCCGTCTTGGAATAAGCCACCCCTACGGAACAGGTAAGGCCGATCTCGTCCTTCGTCCGCTGCTTGATGGTCCGGGCGATCCTGCGGGCGCCTTCCATATCCTGCGCCATGGCAGTCACATCCAGATAGGCCTCGTCCAGGGCAATGGTCTCCGCCGCGGAAGCGTAGGTGTTCCATATATCATGCAGCTGGCCGGACACCCTTTTATACTTGTCGAAATCCGGGTGCATATAGATGCCGCCCGGGCACAGCCTGTAGGCCTCTTTGATATTCATGGCGGAATGAACGCCGTATTTTCTGGCCTCGTAGCTGCAGGTGGCCACCACGCCGCGCTCCTGGGGGAGCGAACCGATGATCAGCGGCTTTCCGCGCAGGGCAGGGTTGTCCCGCATCTCAACGGAGGCGTAGAATGCGTCCATGTCCACATGTATGATGATCTGGTCCGGTTTTTCTCTGTTCTTTTCCATAGTATACTTATTATACCACAGTTTCCGGGATGAGATAATATGAAGTGACCTCACATTTGTAGCAACGTGGATTTACCTGTATACTAATGATTGTCGAAGATCAATGGTAACAGGGA
>CACZSG010000094.1 GCA_902783665.1 uncultured Lachnospiraceae bacterium
ATGTCCAAGTACAGCTTCAAGGACAAGAAGGTAGGTCTGGACTGCGCGAACGGCGCATCCTGGTCCATCGCCCGCGGCGTATTCGATGCGCTGGGTGCAAAGACCTATGTCATCAATGATGAGCCGGACGGATACAACATCAATACAGACTGCGGATCAACTCAGATCGAGCATCTGCAGAAGTTTGTAGTGGAAAAAGGTCTGGATGTCGGCTTTGCCTTCGATGGCGACGCGGACCGCTGCCTGTGCGTGGATGAAAAAGGAAACGTGGTAACAGGAGACCATATCCTGTATATCTACGGCCTGTACATGAAAGAGCGCGGCAAGCTGCTGAACAATACAGTGGTTACCACGGTCATGTCCAACTTCGGTCTTTACAAGGCTTTTGACAAGGCTGGTATCGGCTATGCCCAGACTAAAGTCGGCGACAAATATGTCTATGAGAATATGGTCACCTATGGCAACCGCATCGGCGGCGAGCAGTCCGGCCATATCATTTTCACCAAGTACGCTACCACCGGCGATGGAATCCTGACAGCCCTGAAAATGATGGAAGTCATGCTGGCGAAGGAAAAACCCATGTCCGAACTGGCAAAACCGGTGCAGTTCTACCCGCAGGTTCTTAAGAATGTGCGTGTGAAGAGCAAACCGGAAGCACAGAACGACCCGGATGTGCAGGCAGCCGTTGAATCTGTCAGAGTGGCGCTTGGCGACTCCGGCCGTATCCTGGTGCGTGAATCCGGCACTGAACCGGTCATCCGCGTCATGGTGGAAGCAGATACCAACGAGACCTGTGAAAAGTATGTGGACCAGGTGATTGATGTGATCCGCAGCAAGGGACATATGGCATAGGCGCAAGGGAGGAATACAGCATGTTTCATGTAACAGTAAAAGATACCTATGATGAGGTTTCAGCCGAAGCTTTCAAAGTGATGAAGGAAGTCATGTACGGAGATCACACTCCGGTCCTGGGCCTGGCAACAGGTTCCAGCCCTGTAGGCCTGTATAAGGAAATGATTAGAGACCACAACGAGAACGGCACCAGCTACAAGGATATCCTTACCTTTAACCTGGATGAGTATATCGGCCTTCCCCGTGACCACAGGGAGAGCTACTGGACCTTCATGCATGTGAATCTGTTCAACCATGTGGATATTCCGGATGAGAACGTTCATGTACCGCTTGGCTGCGGCGAAGATCCGGAAGCAGACTGTGCGGCATACGAAGAAGAACTGGCAAAGCATACCGTTGATGTGCAGGTACTCGGTATCGGCAGCGACGGCCATATCGCCTTCAACGAGCCGGGCTGCCCGTTTGACAGCGTGACCCATGTGATGGATCTGACAGAGCAGACCAGACAGGACAATGCCCGTTTCTTTGACGGGGACATTAACCAGGTGCCCACAAAGGCCTGCACCATGGGCCTTGCATCCATTATGCGCGCGAAAAAGATCATCCTGATCGCCACGGGCGCCAACAAGGCTGATGCCGTTTACGGAATGATGAAAGGCCCGAAGACGGTGGACTGCCCGGCCAGCATTCTGCAGGACCATGCGGAAGTGTATGTGTTCCTGGATAAAGAGGCGGCTTCAAAACTTTGATTTTATGAAAAATGATTTCTGTTTCTGACAGGTTCTTTCCGGGGCCTGTCGGGAACGGAACAGGGGGAAGTGCAATATGCACTATATACGGGAGCTCGTGAAATACCGGGCAATGACCGGACAGCTGGTCCGGAGGGATCTGTGCGTTAGATATCGAAAATCTGCGTTCGGATTTCTCTGGACCTTTTTTAATCCACTTTTTCAATTGGTGATCTATTCCATGGTATTCTCCGTCATTCTGAAAAGCGGGAGAGAAGCTTATGCTTTGTTCCTGTTTTCGGCGCTGGTACCATGGCTCTTTTTTTCTTCAAGTCTGACGGCCGGCTGTACCAGTATCCTGGCTATGCAGGATCTGGTCAGGAAGGTGTATTTCCCACGGATGGTACTGCCCATTTCCTGTGTGACAGGCCAGCTGGTACATCTGCAGCTTTCTCTTCCGGTAGTTCTGGCTGCCTGCTGGATCGGAGAACGCCCTGTAAGGCTCTGTGCGCTTGCCTGGCTGCCGGTTCTGATAGTGGTGGAATATTTGCTGGCACTGGCGCTGGCATGCATCTTGGCGTGCGTGACGGTGTATCTGAGGGATGTGGAGCAGTTCACGTCGCTGGCTTTGATGGGGTGGCAGTTCCTGACGCCTGTCATGTATGATGCGCAGCAGGTGCCGGAAGAACTGCGGTGGATTTTCAGGCTGAATCCTATGACGCCGATTATTACGGGATTCAGGGAGGTGATGTTTTATGGAAATAGGCTGTGTTTGAAAAGCCTGGTTTGGCCATTTGCAGTTGGAATCGTTTTTTTGATTCTTGGGATTTGGATGTTTTACAGGTTGGAAGGGGATATTGCGGAGAACTTGTAAACTGGTTTCGCTGTTTGCTTCAACCTTGACGGAATGGGAAATTAGAATTATAATTATGGTATCAAATGATACCTTGACAGGAGGCGTTCATTTGACTTCGGAGTATAAAAGAATTGAGAGAAAAGATGAAGTTAATGCATATCTACAGAATTTGAAATATGCAATCATAAATAAAGCAGATTTGGTATTTCAAGCCAGAAGATATGTTGATGAACATAGGCAATTAAAATTCACAAATCAATATACAATACAAATGCTATTTCCTGATGAGAACCCTGTTGACGTATTAAAGAGGGAACTGACAACACTCTCTGTGGAAAATTATATATGTACAGTAAAAGATTTGCGATTTCCCCAAAAGAGTGAGATGCGAGAATTTGGAAAGGTATATCATGGAAAAGAAGATGTATATATCAAATTGCGAGTTGAGCTATTTGGATTTGATGGTGCACCTTCAGTTTTTGTAATGTCATTTCATTTTGCAGAAACATCATTTAAGGCAGACATGTTCCCATACAGAACAACCGAAAAGGAGAAAAACAATGAAGGTAATAGATAAAGTATTTCAAAAATGTCCCTGTTGTATGGAGGAACATGAAATAAAAACCGTTGAAGTACAAGAAGACACTGTTTTTAAAAAGAAAAATGTTGAATACGATGCCATTTACCAATACTGTGATCTGTCTGACGAACTGTATATGAATGAAGATCAGATTCAGCTTAACGATATCAGAATGAAGAACGCATTCAGAAAAAGTGAAGGTCTTCTTACTACAGATGATATAGAAGCAATCAGGCTTAAGTATCACATTTCCCAGAAGGATCTGTGTATTCTTCTTGGCTGGGGGGAAAAGACTATTACCAGATATGAAGGTCATCAGGTTCAGGACAGGGCACACGACTCTATTTTAAGAAAGATCAATCAGGATCCGGAATGGTTTCTTTCATTGCTGGAAGAATCCAGAACCAGCCTGTCTGAGGCATCCTATGTCAGGTCCAGTACTGCTGCTAAACATTGGTATTTAGACCAGCGGGAGCAGTATGTCCGAAAGGCGATTAATGCCAGATATGCAAATTATCAGGATAATGAAGAATGCAATGGAAATACACGGCTTTCACTTGACAAGACAGTTGATGTTATCAGGTATTTTGCTGCATCTCCGGACATTACGAGTCTTTGCAGAATGAAGCTGTTAAAGATGATGTGGATTGCAGATTCGACATCATTCAAAATCAGGAAGCATACCATCACCGGGCTGGTATATCGCGCATCATCAGATGGACCTGTGCCTGAAGATGATTATGCAATAATTGGCTTAAAAGGCGTTCCTTTTAAAAAGATTGATCTTGGTGACATGGAAACATATATATTTACCCTGGAAGATAATTCATCTTTCCCGTCACTTACTATAGACGACAAAGAGATTCTTGACCGTACAATAGAAAGATTTGGCGTGTTGAATAAAATTGAGATAAATACACTCCTGAAAGATGAAACGGAGATTTGCGAAACACCTGTTGATGACATTATCCATTTTAGGATTTCAGATTAAAGATCCTGTTCAAACGGCGAAAGGTTAATGATGATAGATAGAATTGAGCTTGAACATGTATCAAAGTCATTCTATGCAATACAGACGAGACCGCATCATTTAAAGGACTATGTCCTTGGGTTCCCGGAAGACGATTTTAATGCAAAAACAGAGCGTCGCATCGATGTCTTGCGTGATATTTCGTTTTCAATCCCTTCAGGCCAGTCTGTCGGTCTGGTTGGGCGGAATGGATGCGGAAAGAGTACTGTATTAAAGCTGATCGCTCGGATTCTGAAACCATCTGGAGGGACTATTGTCTGTAATGGCAGGGTGGTCAGTCTGATCGAGCTTGGGGCCGGTTTTCATCCGGATATGACAGGCAGAGAGAACATATACCTGAACGCGGCGATTTACGGCCTTGCGAAGAAAGAGACTGACAAGCTTCTGCCGGATATTCTATCGTTTTCTGAACTGGAGGATGTGATCGATCTGCCAGTCCGAACCTATTCTTCCGGCATGTACATGCGATTAGGGTTTTCCTGTGCCATTCATATGCATGCGGATGTTTTGTTAATTGATGAGATTCTGGCTGTGGGAGATGCGGCTTTTCAGAAGAAATGTATCGACCGGATCCTGAAATTGAAGGAAGAGGGAGTGACTCTTTTATTAGTCTCTCATTCGAAACAGCTGCTGCGGGATCTGTGTGACAGAGTTATATGGCTGAAGGATGGGAAAATCTGGATGGACGATAAACCTGAGATAGTGTTGTCGTCGTATCAGAATGAAAGGTAAGAATATACAAAAAGTATTGACTTTGTTTTCATTAAGCATATACTAATGTATATACGTTATGTATATACATTAGTATATGCTGGAGGTGAAACGATGGTTATAACAAAAGTGTTTCAAAGTGGCAACAGTCAGGCAATAAGAATTCCTAAAGAATTTCAGACAACAAAAAAAGAATATATCATAAAGAAAAGTGGAGAGTGTCTGTTTTTAATTCCTGCAGATGACCCATGGGCACTGCTCCGTCAGACCATCGGACAGATGGAATCAGAACTGGAATTCACCAGGGATCAGCCTATGCTGAATGAATTGCCGGAAAGAGAGGAATTCTAGTGTATCTGTTAGATACGAATATCTGCATTTATGCCATGAAGGGAACGTATCCCGAACTTAATAGAAAACTATTGAATATTTCACCGGATGAGATTTCAGTTTCAGCCGTAACGGTAGGGGAACTGGAGTATGGTGCTGCTAAAAGCAGATGGGGAGAAAAGACGAGAATGCTTCTGCGTGCTTTTCTTGCAAACTTTGATATACTTCCGTTTACGGAAGAGGATGCGATCGCTTTTGGAAATATTCGAGCACATCTTGCTATGTCTGGTCAGTTGATTGGAGCATATGACATGATGATAGCAGCGCAGGGTATTGCAGAACATCGCTCAGTTGTTACACATAATACGGGAGAATTTATAAGAGTTCCAGGTATTGTACTGGAGGACTGGACATAGTTAAAAAAACAGCCTTGCAATGCATGATAAGAGCACTGCAAGGCTGAAATGATTTGATTATTCGATAACCTTGATCCATCCCTCAGGAGCTTCCAGACGTCCCATCTGAATTCCTGTCAGGGTCTCATAAAGTTTCTTAGTCACCGGTCCCATCTCGTCCATACCGCTGGGGAAGCAGATCTCCTTGCCGTGGTCGTTGATCTTGCCGACCGGGGAGATGACTGCTGCCGTACCGCACAGGCCGCACTCGGCGAAGTCTTTCACTTCGTCGAAGAAGACCTCGCGTTCTTCTACTTCCAGGCCAAGGTACTCTTTTGCTACGTACAGAAGAGAGCGGCGGGTGATGGAAGGAAGAATGCTGCCGGACTTCGGAGTCACAACCTTGCCGTCCTTTGTGACGAACAGGAAGTTGGCGCCGCCGGTTTCTTCAACCTTGGTGCGGGTAGCTGCATCCAGGTACATGTTCTCGGCAAAGCCCTGGCGATGGGCATCCTGAATGGCATAAAGGCTCATGGCATAGTTCAGGCCTGCCTTGATGTGGCCGGTGCCGTGGGGTGCCGCGCGGTCGAAATCGGAGACGCGGATGGTAAGGGGCTTAGCGCCGCCTTTGAAGTACGGGCCTACCGGGGTGACAAACATACGGAACTGATACTCATCTGCCGGTTTTACACCGATGACGGGGTTGGCGCCGAACATATAGGGGCGGATATACAGCGTAGCGCCGGAACCGTAGGGCGGTACCCATGCTGCGTTGGCCTTTACTGTGTCAACAACGGCCTGCACAAAGCGCTCTTCCGGGAATACAGGCATTTCCAGACGTCTGCAGGAATCTGCCATGCGGGCAGCGTTCAGATCCGGGCGGAAGCATACAATATGTCCGTCCTCGGTGGTGTAGGCTTTCAGACCTTCAAAGCAGGTCTGGGCTTACTGGAGAACACCTGCACATTCGCTGATGGTCACCTGATCATCGGAAGTAATGGGGCCTTCGTCCCATGCACCGTTTTTGTAGTTAGCAACAAAACGAGCGTCTGTTTTCATGTAGCCAAATCCAAGATTGGCCCAGTCGATGTTTTTCTTTTCCATAACGTTGATGTCCTTTCTGCGTATTCAGGTTTCCTTACGCTATTTTATGCCCGTAAAAACACTCTGTCAAGACACAGCGTTAAATGAATGCCCCATTTTGTCAGGATGTTTTGGACTGTTATTTTGAAGTTTTTTTCTTTCCTGCCATCCATGGGAACCATCGGTTGATTACATAACAGATGGGAATGAAGAACAGGAAGATCAGGAAAGTCGCCAGGATACATCCGGGGATCACGGAGGTGTCCACATGCAGGTAGGCCTCCACAATGCGCAGTACGATGATGTGAAGGCCCAGAACAGCGGCTGTGTTGGTCCCAAGCCAGCGAAGCGGCAGCATCAGATCGAAGGAACGTCCGGAGGGCTTTTCTTCAGAACTTGCATTATGCGATGCGGGCGGGAACCATTTGTGCTCCGGCAGCA
>CACZSG010000095.1 GCA_902783665.1 uncultured Lachnospiraceae bacterium
GCTGCTCTCCGAACTGTCCGACACCATCCGCTATGCCACGAACCGCCGTGTTCTGGTGGAAATGGCCCTGATCCGCATGTGCAGGCCCCAGATGCAGCGGGATGAGAGTGCCCTTCTGGAGCGGATCCGCGCCCTTGAGGAAAGGGTCCAGGACGGCGTGATCACGGCAGCGCCAGCTCAGGGGGCTGGCGCGTTCGCCAGGACAGCCGACAGTGCTGGGTTCATGCCCGGGGAAGAAGCCGGGGATGAGGTATCTGCCGGAGCAGGCGGAAACTACCAGGTGGCAGCGCCGGAGGACCTGCAGCATGTGAAGGAAAAGTGGTCCCAGATCGTCCGGGATACAAGGGGACCTTTTCAGCAGAACCTGAAGAAAGCAGCCATTCGATTTAAACGGGACAATCCTCAGGACGGGCGTCTGTACGTTATGTTTCCGGATTTCCTTGCAGACCGGTATACATACCGGGAAGACCTGAAGAAGGAACTGGAACAGGTCATTCAGGACAAGATCGGCAAAAAAGTAGAGGTAAAATTCGTTATCGCGAAAGATGTGGCCGAACAGAGGGTGCAGCTTGGAAAGATCGAACTGTCACAGCTGCAGGAGCGGGTCAACATGCCGATCGAGATCGATGACGAGGATCCGGTGGATTTCCAGTGACAGGGGCCGGCATTTCGGAGAGATGCTCTGAAAGTAATTCGGCCGGATGTCCGGAACTGTACGGAATGACAGAACGCAGACGAGGACGGCCGGGAAGAAGCAGTGGATTTTAAACAGAAAGTAGTGTAGAATGTAACGAAACACGCATGAATCAGGAGGAGAACAGTATGGCAAAACGTGGTGGATTCCCGGGCGGCGGAATGATGCCGGGAAATATGAATAATCTGATGAAACAGGCCCAGAAAATGCAGAAGCAGATGGAGGAAAACCAGAAGGCACTGGAGGAGAAGGAGTTCACGGCAGCCGCCGGCGGCGGAGCTGTGGAAGTGACCATTTCCGGCAAAAGGGAAGTGAAGGCAGTAAAGCTTTCGGAAGAAGTGGTGGATCCGGATGACATCGAAATGCTGCAGGACCTGATCGTTGCCGCTACCAACGAAGCGCTGCGCAAGGTAGAGGAGGAAGCAGCTTCAACCATGTCCAAGCTGACCGGCGGACTGGGAGGCCTTGGGGGATTCGGCTTCTGATAAACCCCGCGCAGAGTAGGTGGCAGGAGAGAAGAAGACTGCTTTTTTGATGGCATGTTTTTGAAGGAGACATAAAAAGTGGATTATTATGGCGCGCAGATGGGGAAGCTGATCGAACAGCTGTCCTCGCTGCCGGGAATTGGAAGCAAGACCGCACAGCGTCTTGCTTTCCATATTATACAGATGCCTGCCGACAGGGTGGAACAGCTGGCAGGCACCATGGTGGAGGCCAGAAAAAAGATCCGGTACTGCCGGGAGTGCTGTACCCTGACGGACCAGGAACTGTGTCCCATCTGCAGCAATCCGGCCAGGGACAAGAGCGTCATCATGGTGGTGGAGAATACCAGGGATCTGGCGGCCTATGAAAAGACCGGAAAATATGAAGGGGTCTACCATGTGCTGCACGGGGCCATCTCGCCCATGCTTGGCATCGGCCCTTCCGATATCCGTCTGAAGGAGCTGATGAAACGGCTGGAACAGGACGTCCGGGAGGTCATCATTGCCACGAACTCCAACCTGGAAGGCGAGACGACCGCCATGTACATCAGCAGGCTGATCAAGCCCACCGGCATTAAAGTGACCCGCATCGCCAACGGCGTTCCCGTAGGCGGTGACCTGGAATATATAGATGAGATTACGCTGCTCCGCGCCCTGGAGGGCAGGATCGAGCTTTGAAAAGGGGATCCGGATGGAAAAGCTTTCAAACCCGCAGCAGACGATCGCGGTGATCAAAAAGTACGGTTTTGATTTTAAGAAACAGTTCGGTCAGAATTTTCTGATCGACGCCCATGTACTGGAGAAGATCATAGCGGCGGCGGAGATTACAAAAGAGGACTATGTAGTTGAGATCGGTCCGGGCATCGGCACGCTGACCCAGTATCTGGCGGAGGCAGCCCGGGGAGTATGTGCGGTCGAGATCGACCGCAGGCTGATCCCTGTCCTGGAGGAGACACTGCAGGAATATGACAATGTGACCATCGTGAACCAGGACATCATGAAGACGGACCTGTGTGAACTGGTCCGCGAAAAGAACGGCGGAAGGCCCATAAAGGTGGTGGCCAATCTTCCGTATTACATCACGACACCCATCATCATGCGGCTTTTCGAGGAGAAGGTTCCGCTGGATTCCGTCACCGTGATGGTGCAGAAGGAAGTGGCCGACCGGATGCGGGCCAGTGCAGGCAGCAAGGAGTACGGCGCGCTTTCGCTGGCGGTCCAGTATTATGCCGAACCGTATTACGCGGCCACAGTCCCCGTCAACTGCTTCATCCCAAGACCGGGGGTCAACAGCGCGGTGATCCGCCTGAAACGTCATGAAGTCCCGCCGGTAAGTGTGCCGGATGAAAAACAGATGTTTGACATGATACGGGCGGCTTTCGGCCAGAGACGGAAAACGATGGTGAACGCCCTCTCCGGCGCGCCGGGCCTGCATTATTCAAAAGAAGAGCTGACGCAGGCACTGCAGCAGCTGGGACTGGATCCGCGGGTCAGGGGAGAAGCGCTCTCGCTGGAAGAGTTCGCGAAGCTGACGGTCCGGCTTTCGGAAATGGACCGGAAAGAAACGGAAGGGTGAGTGTTATCATGCTTGAAGAGGTATTTTCTTATCCGTCTGCGGACGGAAGAACAACGATCCATGGCAGGAGATGGATTCCCGAAGGGAAGATCCGCGGTGTCCTGCAGATCGCGCACGGGATGTGCGAATATATCGAGCGGTACGAAGAGTTTGCGGCATTTCTTGCCGAAAAGGGGCTTCTGGTCACCGGGCACGATCATCTGGGTCATGGACAGTCTGTGGTCAGCAAGGATGATCTGGGCTTTTTTGCGGAAAAAGACGGAAACCGTGCCGTCCTTGAGGACATGCATCAGGAATATCAGCTGACGCGGGCGTGGCTTGAGAACAGCGGAAGGGGAAACAGCGAAACGCCTTATATTCTGTTCGGTCACAGCATGGGTTCTTTCCTGACAAGACAGTATCTGTTTACCTACGGAGAGGATCTTTCAGGCGCCGTGATCTGCGGGACCGGGTATGTTCCGTACGCTGAAGCCAGGTTCGGAATGCTGACGGCACTTGAAAAAAGCAAGACCCACGGCGGACATTATCACAGTTCGCTCCTTCAGAATCTTTCTCTGGGCAGTTATAACAGTGCGTTTAAGCCGGCCAGGACAGACTTTGACTGGCTGTCCGTCAACGAGGAAAACGTGGATCGGTATGTGGCGGATCCGCTGTGCGGGTTCCCATTTACGGCAAACGGATTCTACAACATGTTTCTGGGCCTGACGAAGATCGTAGAGCCGGCGAATCTGAAAAAATGCCTTCCCATCTTCCGGTACTTTTTATTTCCGGCGACAGGGATCCGGTAGGAAACATGGGCAGGGGCGTAGAGCAGACGGCAGAACTTTTCCGGAAAAACGGAATGGAGAATGTCACCGTGCGACTGTATCCGGGAGACCGCCACGAGATCCTTCAGGAAAACAACCGTCAGGAAGTGTTCGGTGATGTGTTCCTGTGGATCGAAGACCAGGGGATTTTGTCATGATAAGCCGAATCAGGAAATATTTCAGCACTCACTTCACAGCATCCTTTCTGCTGTGTCTCTGGGTGCTGTTTTCCGTCATTCTGTTCTTCCAGGAACAGTATCTGGGACGGGGCTATTTTAATTATCTTCTGAATGCCAGTTATGAAGAGGCTGAAGCGGCCATCCGCTACATGCAGGATGACCTGAACAAAGCGCTTCGTGACCTGGTGGTCCAGCAGAGTACCGTGGCGACGGATGAGACCCTGTATCAGTATGCCTGCAAGGCGGCAGACCGGGAGAATCCGTCCCATCTGTACGATCAGCTCTCCCTGCAGACCCGGCTGCGGTATGTGGACAATCTGGGAGATTCCGTGGCTTATGCGGTGGTGACGGAGAGTGGTCTCCTTGCCCAGTATGACCGCCTGAAAAAATCAAATCTGACGCAGGCTCTGTGGTCGGGAGAAAATACTGCCGTGCTTGAAAAGATGGGGGCGCATATCCTGGACAAGCCCGATGAACCGCATCCCGGGCTGCCTCGCATCTGGGTCTGGATGGAACCGGCTGAACACCCGGGCGGAGAATCCGGACCTGTTTTCCATGTCATGCTTCCTCTGACAGGCGGCGCCGTCTCTTCCTGGAATACGAAATTCGGCCTGGTCAGTACCTATTCCGCCAGACCGCTGCAGCAGATCCTTTCCTATGTGAACGAGCGGCAGCAGGAATATTTCTCCATTTACCTTACGAATGGGGCCGGTCAGCCGGTTCTTGACGACGGGTCCGGGACATCAGCAGAAATCCTGGAGGAAGGCGGGACGGAAGAGAACGAACAGGTCCTGAAGATGGCTCAGCCCCTCGCCTATTTCGGATGGACGCTGAACGTCCGGATCGATGAGGAGAACATGCTGCATATGGTCCACCGGCTGTTTCTCAGAAGTGCTGTGATCGTTCAGGGAGTTCTTCTTCTGGCTGTTCTGGCACTGTTTTTTGTATTTGAGCGCATGATGCGGCCGGTCGCCCTGCTGTCGGATTCCATGCGGCAGGCGGAACAGGGAAACCTGCATACGAAAATCCCGATCAGGGGACGCCATGAGATCTGGCAGGTAGCAGAAGAGTACAACCGCATGATCGAGAACCTGGAGGAAAAGAACCGGGAGATCCAGCGGCAGCATCAGGAGACCCTCCGCTCCATCAAGCAGCAGCATGCGGCAGAGTGGGAGGCCCTTGAATCCCAGATCAACGCGCATTTTATCTGCAATACGGTGGGCTGCATCAGCTACGAGGCCATAGAGGCGGGAAACCATGAAGTCTCTCTGCTGCTGAAAAAACTCTCCAACATTCTGCGCTATACCTTCGACCAGAAACGGCAGGAAGTGATGCTCTACCAGGAGATCGCCTGGCTGGACCAGTACCTGTACCTTCAGAAGATGCGTCGCGAGGACCTGTTCGACTATGAGATCTCCTTTCCGGAGGTCTATGGACAATGGCCCTGCTGCAAGCTGATGTTTCAGCCCTTTGTGGAGAATTCCATCATCCATGGTTTCGAGGGAAGAAAGACCGGAGGAATGATCCGGGTGACGGCTGTCATGATGGATGAAAGGCTTAAGATCACGATTGCGGACAACGGATGCGGAATGCCCGAAGAAAAAGCGGAAGAGCTGCGGCAGGTGCTGAGCAGATCGGGCGAGACAGCCCCGGAGACCGGAGAGCGGGTCGGGGTCGGAGTCCGCAATGCCATCACAAGAATGCGGATGTTCTACGGAGACCGTTTCGAAGCGGAACTTCAGACAGAAGAGGGCGGCGGCACAAGCTTCATATTTGTGCTTCCCATCCCGCAGCGGCAGATGACAGATGAAGCCCAGGAACTTGAACCTCAGGACCCTGAACCTCCGGAATCTGCCCCCCGGAATACTGAACCCCGGGGACCTGAAACACGGAAAAATACAAATTTGGAAGAATGAAATACTGGAAACGGAGGAGACCCTTATGAGAGTGATCCTGGCGGAAGATGAACAGCGCGCCATGCGCGGACTGCGGACTCTGCTTCAGACCCTTCACCGGGAGATCGAGATCGTCGGAGAAGCTTCCGACGGGGCGCAGGGACTGGAACTGATCCGGACGCTGCAGCCGGACGTGGTCTTTACGGATATCCGGATGCAGCCTATGGACGGACTGAGTATGATCCGCGCCGTCCGTGCCCTGGGGATGGATACGAAATTTGTCATCCTGAGCGCTTATGAGGAGTTTGACTATGCCAGGCAGGCACTTCTTCTCGGGGTCGTGGACTACCTGGTGAAGCCTGTTACCGAACAGGAACTTCAGGAGGTGCTGGACCGGCTCCATGTGGCCGGAAACGCCGGTACCGGGCCCGCTGGTGATGAAAACGCCTCGCGGCAGCGGCTCCGTGACCGGTTCTCGCAGGCCCATCCCGTGGTACAGAATGCCCTGGATATGATCGAGGACGGCTATGCCCGGAAGATCAGCCAGAAGGAGGCGGCGGAGGAACTGGGCGTTACAGCCGAGTATTTCAGTTATCTGTTCAGCCGGGATGTAAAGGAGACATTCAGCCGGTTCGTCCGCAGGTACCGCATCGAGAAGGCGAAGGAACTGGTGGACGCGGGGGAGAAACGGGCGGATGTCCTGGCCGCGGCGGTCGGGTTTTCCGACATCAAATACTTTTACAAGTGCTTTAAGGAGGAGACGGGGCAGAATCTGAGCGAATACAGGAAAATGTAGAATGCTTTTTCCGTGAATGTATACATTTTTGAAAGTGAAAATCTTAAAATATTACGAAAACAGATAGCAAAAACGTCATAAACGGTTCGAAATATCGTAATTCCTTAGGTTGATATTTACAAAACCTCCATGCTAAAATAGGCACATGGATGACATAACTGCACAGCGCCGCCAGTTATGCCTGCGTAAAGAAAGGCGCAAAAAAAGGAGGATTGGACATGAAAAAACTTGCAATGGCCGCTGCACTTGCCGCTGCTCTGATGGCCGGCACAGTCGTAGCACAGGCGGAAGACATCTTCGGACCGGATAACGGCGGAACTCCCATCGAGATCTGGCATTATTTTGAAGGCGAAGCAGACGCACTGAATATGATCTGCAAACAGTACAATGAAATGCAGAGCGATATTTATGTAACCGCTACTTTCGTATCCCGTGAAGAGCTGATGAAACAGTACACCATCGGCGCGGTTTCCGGAGAACTTCCGGACATCGGAATGGTTGACTCCCCGGATATGGCTTCCTACATCTCCCTCGGTGTTTTCGATGACATCCAGGATGAACTGGAAGCATGGGGCGAGCTGGACAACTTCTATGAAGGACCTCTGAACAGCTGCCGCGATTCCGAAGGCCGCATCCACGGACTTCCCAATAACTCTAACTGCCTGGCGATCCTGTGCAACATGGATATGCTGAAAGCTGCCGGCATCGACAAAGCTCCGGAGACCATGGAAGAGTTCCTGGCTGCCTGCGAAGCTACCACTGATCCGGACAACGACGTA
>CACZSG010000096.1 GCA_902783665.1 uncultured Lachnospiraceae bacterium
ACTCCCTTTTCTGCCAGATAATAGGCATCCACGGACGGTGTGGCCGAGCCGAGCACCAGCGCCGCATGTTCCAGAGATGCCCGCTTTTCCGCCACCTCCCGGGCCAGATAGCGCGGGACCTGTTCACTGCGGTAAGAAGGCTCATGTTCCTCGTCTATGATGATGAGGCCCAGATTCTCGAACGGCGTAAACAGGGCCGAACGCGGGCCGATCATGATATCGATGTCCCCGTCCCTGGCTCTCTGGTACTGGTCGTACCTTTCTCCCTGGGACAGACGGGAATGCAGCACGGAGATGCGGTCGCCAAAGCGTCTGTAAAAGCGGATGACATTCTGGTAGGTCAGGGAGATCTCCGGGATCAGCAGGATTGCCTGCTTTCCGCGGGCCAGGACATCTGCGATCAGTTCCATGTACACTTCCGTCTTTCCACTTCCGGTCACCCCGTGGATCAGGAACCTGCCCTGAACGGAAGATTTCCACTGGTCTGTGATTTCCTTTACCGTATACTGCTGAGCCGGTGTCAGGATAAGCCGGCGGCCGTTTTCTGTCCCCGGTCTCAGCGCCGTATCCTTTACATCCCAGCCGGTATTATCTCCGCCGGTATTGTCTTCACCTTTCTCCTGACCCTGTTCTTTCTCCAGTTCTTCCTGTTTCAGCTGCCTGATCAGCTGCGGTGTCCGGTAAAAGCTTTCCGTGCGGACCGTCAGCAGATTCTGTTCCTGCAGGGTCCGGATCACGGGAGCGGCAATGTTCAGCGTTCCCGTAACGATCTCCCACGGAAGCTCCTGCTGCTCCATCAGGGCCGCCAGAAGCCTTGCCCGCGCCTTCTGGTTCTTTTTCCGGAAAAGCGCCAGTTTTTCTTCGGCTTCCTCCTTCCGGCAGTCCAGCACCAGGGTCCTGTGCTGTTTCTCCTTTACCTTCTGTGCCGCGGGAATAACTGTTCTCAGCGCCTGAACCGTGGTTGACCCGTAATAGTCCCGCATCCAGAGAGCCAGCGTGACCAGACGGGAATCCGGCCCCACCAGATCCGTGATGATGCGCTCCACGGATTTCATTTTTTCTTCTTCCACAGACGGGACATCCGTGATGCCCAGGATATATCCCTGGACCAGCCGTCCGCCCCGGCCGAAGGGCACTTCCACCACAGCGCCGGGTTCCGCCGCGTCCTTCAGTGCTTCAGGTATCCTGTACTGGAAGGAACGGTCCAGCTTATCTCCGGAAATCTTTACGATGACATCCGCGTATCGTTTTTCCAAATCTGCTCCGCTCCTTTTTTATTGATGGGAATTATTATCAGCGGACCGTTTCCTTTGGAACGATCAGCCGCGCTCCGGCTGAGTTTACGGCCGGCGCATGTTCCAAGATCTCCCGGATCAGCACCCTCTCGTCCATGGGATACTTTTTGCCCTCGATCTCCTGATAATCCTCGTGGCCCTTTCCCGCAAGCACCACGATATCCCCGGGTTCCCCGCCAAGGATCGTAAACTCAATGGCTTCTTTGCGGTCCGTGATGGTGACATATTCACCGTCGGTCTTCTCCATTCCGGTCACGATGTCGGCAATAATGTCCTCCGGCTTTTCAAACCTGGGGTTGTCCGATGTGATGACCGTCAGGTCCGCCAGCTTTCCGGAAACTTCTCCCATTTCATAGCGGCGCAGTTTTGAGCGGTTTCCTCCGCAGCCGAACAGGCAGACCAGCCGGTGCGGATGGTATTCCTTCAGGGTGGTAAGCAGGCTCTCAAGGGCCATCGCATTGTGGGCGTAATCGATCATCAGAGTAAAGTCCTCGGAAACCCTTACCAGTTCCACGCGGCCCTTCACCTTCGCCACCTTCAGGGCTCTGCGGATATCCTCCACGGAAACACCGAAGTGACGGCAGATGGCAATGGCCGTCAATGAATTATAAACACTGAATTTGCCCGGAATATCCACTTCCACGTCAAAATCCATCAGTCCGCTGACATGGAAAGTGGTTCCCAGATATCCGTTCCCTGTCACCAGATGGACGTTATCCGCGCGAAGGTCTGCCTTTTCCGAGAAACCGAAGGTTTCCACCTGACAGGTATGGCCTTCCAGCATTTGCTCCAGATGCTCGTCGTCCGCGTTGAAAATGCCGGTACGGCACTGTCTGAAAAGAAGCCGCTTGCAGGCCAGATAGTCTTCAAAGCTGCTGTGCTCCGCCGGGCCTATATGATCCGGTTCGATGTTGGTAAAGATGCCCAGTTCGAAGGGAATGCCCGCGGTGCGGTGCAGCATCAGTCCCTGAGAGGCCACTTCCATCACGACGATCTCGATGCCCTTCTCCACCATGCGGCTGAAATACTCCTGTATCTGCATGGATTCCGGTGTGGTGTTCTTTGCGGGAATATGTTCGTCCCCGATGATCGCCTCGATGGTTCCGATCAGGCCGACTTTTTTACCGGCAGACTCCAGAATGGATTTCACCATGTATGTGGTGGTCGTCTTGCCTTTAGTTCCCGTAATGCCGATCACCTTCAGCTTTTCCGCCGGATAACCGTACCAGGCCGCAGAGATCAGCGCCATGGCATAACGGGAATTCTCGACCTGCAGTACCGTCACATGGGCCGGCACTTCCACCGGATCCTCCACGACAAGTACCGCCGCTCCCTTACCGGCTACTTCGGCGGCATATGCATGCCCGTCGGAGACGGCGCCCTTGATGCAGAAAAACAGACAGCCTTCACAGGCTTTTCTTGAATCGTTGATCACGGCGGTAACATCTTTATCCATGCTGCCCTGCAGCAGCTTATATTCAATGCGTTCCACCAGGTGGCTTAATTTCATAATTCGTTCTCCCTCCAGGGGTCATTCATTTTGCAGTCACAGAAACATCGCTGCGGCTGCTGACACTTTAACCAATTTATTATAGCACCCAAAGAACAGGCTCACAAGAATTTTATTGAATCTTAACTTCCTGCAATTTACTGAACTGATCCACTTGCGATTTACTGAACCTTATCCTCTTGCGATTTACTGAGCCTTTTTCCCTTGCGATTTTTCATTATAAACAAAAGAGCCAAAGGGTGTTCACCCTTTGACTCCGGTCAGATTCCGTATTGCAAGGTTTGTATTGTCTCTTATGCGTTGCTGCGCTTCTGCCGTATGCGGGTATTCCGTTATGGTGAAGGCTCCGCGGCATTCCTCCTCCAGACAGTTCAGGACCGTCTCCCTGTCCGACAGCTGTTCCAGCAGGTACATGGCACGCAGATCGGAAAAGCTCTCATCCAGCAGCATCAGCCGCATCGATTCCTGCGGAATCCCTCCTTTTCCTGGATACACCAGGAACGGATCCCCCGAAGGAAATGCGCCGTCCGAGTCTGTGCACTGGTAAGGATCGATCGGGTAAAGGGAATATTCCGAATTGTAGAAATTATATCCCCAGTGCAGGAATCCGTCGATCTGATATTTATACAGCTGCATGCCCAGGACTCTGGTCCGGTACCCAGGCAGGGCGATAAACCGGTTGCTTACATCCACGCACTGCGCCGTGCAGTAATAGGTCCACAGCTTCTCCGGCCGGTCTTTGAAAAACGGTTCCAGATGATCAAGAGAACAGACAGGCTCTTTTATGGCCCCGGTCTTGTAGAATTCATAGCTGGACAGCGCGTCGATCAGATGATAATCCTTCAGCTGCTCCCCAACAATTTCTTTTGCCGCAAGATAAGAGGAAAGCTGATCCTGTGAGGGTTCATCCGAGATGTGGAAATAGCAGACATCCGAAATTTCCAGTTCGGAAAGAACCGGCAGAAACGCGTCCAGAAACGCTCTCAGAAAACCGGAGTATTCAGGTCCGGAGGCATCCGTGTCCCATCCGAATATTTTCCGATTCTCTCCCTTTCCCTGCTGCCAGTCCCATGCCTCGATCTTCGGCGCTGCCACAGCGCCCCACTGGCTGAACAGATGGCTGATCTCAAAATAACGGATGCCGCAGCGCAGGCCCATCTGCACCCATCTGCGGAACCGGTCGAATCCGAACCGGTATGTTCCATCCTCGCACCGGGTCACATCCACCAGCTGAACGGTCCGGCGCTCTCCCCCGACAGCCGTATCCAGCGGCGGCGTAAACACCGGGGTCAGCAGCATATTGCATCCACGGCGCACGGCCGTGCGCACGAAATTCTCCACGATCTCCCAGTGCTCTTCGCTGAAGACTTCCACATGATAATAGTCGGCCAGGCAGTCGGCGTGGAACCATTCCGTATGAGGGATGGCAAGCGGGGGCAGCTGCGCGTTCAGCACCTCAAGCTGCACACTCACATCCGCAAGGATGCCGTCGGACGGATCATCCCCGTTTTCCGATGGACCATTCCTGTCTTCAAGGATCACCCGCACAGGGAAACACCCGGCAGGGGCGTCCCCGGAAACCTCCAGATCCACCCATAAGGACCGCCACTGTCCGGACACCAGCGGAAACCCAAAGTCATCGATATCCGTAAGCAGGTCCGGAAGAAGGGCCGGCTCCGTCACCAGATATCCCCCGTCCCTTTTCAGATGACAGGGATATGAACACGGCACCAGCTCAACCTTTCTGACTCTTACCATGGTCCCCTCCGGTGCAGAAGCCTTTACACTGCCTCTCCCTTTGCGGGCAAAAGACCAGAAGTATCCGATCTGAAACGATACAGTCTCTCCCTTCAGGGCTGACAGTTTCCTTCTGGCACCATCCCCCGAAGGTGTCCTTCCCGGAAGCACCTTCTCCATGGAAGAAAGGACCTTGTACTGAAAATTATTACTCGCACACATACTGTTCTCTCCTTTTTCTCCATCTTACCCTTTGATCCCGCTGAGCGCAATTCCTTCGACGAACTGTTTCTGCAGAATCACATACATCAGGAACGGGAAAACAAAGGAAACGGTCGCCCCTGCCAGCACCAGTCCGTAGTTGGTCTGATACTGTGTTTTCAGCAGCGACAGCGCGACTGTCAGCGTGTACATGTCCGAATTTGTGGTGGAGATCAGCGGCCACAGGAAATCGTTCCAGGAAGTCACAAAGGTGAATACCACCAGCGAGATCAGGACAGGCTGGATCAGAGGCACAACGATCCGGAAGAAAATACGCAGTTCCGGACAGCCGTCCACCTTTGCGGCCTCCAGCAGTTCATCGGGCACGCCGCTCATGAACTGGCGGATCAGGAACACGCCGAATGCGTTGATAATAAGGACCACCAGCGCGAAATACGTATTCAGAAGCCCCAGGTTGTTCATGATAATAAAGGTGGGGATCATGGTCACCTGTCCCGGGATCATCAGGGTGATCAGATACACTCTGAACAGGGCTTCTTTCCCGGGGAAATTCTTCTTCTCGAACCCGTATGCCGCCATGGAAGCGATCAGACAGTTGAAAAAGCACGAGCATCCCACCACAACAATACTGTTGATCAGCGCACGGACGAAGCCGCTCTTGGTAAATACATAGACAAAGTTGCTGAAATCCGTAAAATTAACATCCCGCCAGTGGATGATCAGTGTGGTGGACTGCGTGAACGACATGATCACCATATACAGGAACGGTGCTACGCAGATCACAGCAAAGAAACAAAGGATCAGCAGTCCCAGAATGGACAGCGGTGTCCATCGGTCCAGTTTTTTTGTCCGCATCATCACACCTCCCCCCGGTTGAACACTTTATCTTCCAGTACATTGATAACAACGACCACCAGCAGCAGGAACACGGCCTGCGCGCAGGCATATCCCATGCGGTACTGCTTGAACGCGGCATTGTAGATGCTCATCACCAGGGTGACCGTCGCCTTGCCGGGACCGCCGCCGGTCATCAGATAGGACAGGTCAAACACCTGGAACGACCAGATGATGCCCAGTGTGACCACCAGGTAAGTGATGGGCTTCAGCATGGGCATTGTGATGCGGAAAAACTGCTGGGCGGGCGTAGCCCCATCCACCGCGGAGGATTCATACAGATCCCTGGAAATCCCCATAATGCCGGCATAGTAAATGACCAGAAAGTACCCTACATTCTTCCAGATGGCAACGATACAGATGCTGATCAGGGCCGTCTGTGTGCTTCCCAGCCAGTTAAGGGCAGGAATATGGAAGAACCCCAGAAAAGTGTTCAGCAGGCCGTTGTCCGCATTGAAAATGATGCGCCAGATCGTTCCTGCCGTGACGGCGGAGGCGATCACCGGGATGAACATAACACTTCTGAGAAATCCGCCCGCGCGCATTTTGGACATTTTGCTGGCCAGGAATGCCGCGAACAGAAGAGACAGGATGGTCTGCAGCGGCACCGTCACCAGCACATAGATCAGGGTGTTTTTCATGGATGCCACAAAATAGGTATCCTGGAACATTTTCTGATAATTCGAAAATCCGGAAAGCGCAGGGGCTTTCATGACATTATAATCCGTAAAGCTGAAGTATACCGACATGAAAATCGGTATGATGCAGAACACGATCAGCAGAATAAAACTTGGGAGCACATACAGGATGCCCTGTACTGCTTCTCTTCGCTTTCTGGTCAAGCTGGTACCTCCTGACTTAGGAACTGTTCTTAACAGGACCAAATCGTTATTGTGGATCATTAAGTAAAGAAGCGGAAGACCGCTGCGGTCTTCCGCCATCTTTATTCCCCCCTGTAATAGCAGGCTTCTTTTATTTCAGATTATTGTTATAATACTCGGTCGTATCGGCCAGTACCTGTGCCGGTTCCATCTCGCCAAGCATCATGGACTGAAGATTCTTGAAGAAGTAATCGTACATGGAAGCGGCTCCCTTGAATACGGGAAGGCTGACAAAGTTGTCGCCGTTCTCGGTAAACAGGGTGGTGAAACGTTCGTCGCCGGTATACTCTTCATCTGCCGTGATGGGCGGCTGGTCGGAAACCTGCTGATGGAATGCGGACATTACCTCTGCACTGGTGACATATTTCATCAGGCTGGCGGCCAGTTCCTTGTTCTCGCAGGAATCAAACATGACCAGGCAATCTGCGGCCACAAAGGTCTTCGCTGCGGCAGAACCCTGGACAACTGCTGTGTAGTCCCAGTTGACCGTGTCAATGCGGAGCGCATTGCTGGACGCGCAGTAGATCATAGCCACTTCGCCGTTTTTGAACGGCTCGATGGTATCATCATTGGATGTGCAGGTCTCAGGAAGATATCCTTCGTCCAGCAGGGAGCGGATAAATGTGGCAGCTTCAAGGCCGGCTTCTGAATCGATGGCCAGGTTTCCTTCCTCGTCCACGATCTGTCCGCCGTCACTCCAGAAGAAGGGCCAGAAGATCTCGTTCAGGGATCCATAGTGCGGGTTGCCCCAGTCCTGAAGGAACGGAGTCTTGTCTGTGTTCTCCTTAACAGCTTTGCAGGCAGCCAGGAACTCTTCCGTTGTGGTGGGAACCACGTCGATTCCGGCTTCCGCCAGGATATCCATGTTCGCGATGAGGATACGGGGATTGCCGACTACGACCGGAAGTGCATACTGTCCGCCCAGGATATTGCCCAGGTCATAGTACAAATAGTTTGCTTTTTCCTCGTCCGTGAAATATCCGTCGATGTCAGCCAGAACACCGTTTTCGATATAGTCATAGAACATTTCCATGTACATGTAGCCTACATCCGGGCCATCCTTGGATGTCGTTCCGGACAGGTATTTCTCTTCATAGCTGTCCCATGGAATGATCCCGATATTGACCTGACAGTCATTTTCTTCTGCCCACGGGGCAAGAGCTTCCTCCCAGAACTCCTGATCTGAGACTGCTCCGTCAGAGGAAGCAAAGGTCGGGAACCAGAAATTGATGGAATCCGCGGCAAATGCCTGCGTTCCAAGGCCGACAGTCATAGCGGCCGCGACTGCTGCTGTGATAAGTGTTCTTTTTTTCATTGCCTGTATCCTCCTTACCGAAATGATCCTCTCCAAAAAAGAGAATAAAAATGATACAAGTATTCTATCATCAGACCGGCATTTTTGTCCACTATTCATTTACTTTTGAGTCAATTTACATGGACTTCGGCATACAGTAAAAATGTCGTGGAAATCCGTTGTCAGGATCAGTAAATATGATTAAGATAAAAAAAAGGAAAGAATGAAGCGTTCATATTGGGGGGAATACGAGGTGTTCATAAACTTATAATTATGCAGAAGGGAAAGACATACCATGAAAACCGGCCGCTGAACCTTACCATGAACCGTTTTCCCGGCGGTAACTACACCTCCACCTTCCGGTGGGAGGATTCCGTAGGCCCGAAGGAACAGAGGCCCAGGCGCGCGGAGGTGGCCTGGCAGTGCAGGGTTCGAGGATGGCAGGCTTTGTTCCCTTCTTCCGCCGCTTTCCTGGAATGTGATCATTGTGAAGCCGGCGCAGGACCTGGTGAGATAACTACGAAATAACTGTTTCAGGTATTTCAAAACAAAGAAGAGGCTTTTGCCTCCTCTTTCACTGTATGAATCCTGTCTCTTCTCCTCCGGTCATGGCAGGAACCTCTTAGTCCTGCAGATGATCACCACATAAAGAAGCCCTTATCCGCCAGCTTCAGCA